>JAHIHZ010000009.1 GCA_018899555.1 Patescibacteria group bacterium | reverse complement strand
TTTACAAAAAATTCTTTTATGAAAAAAGATTTTCTTTTTATGGTTTTTCCTTTTTCAAAAACCTTCTTAAACAATTCCTTATTTATCCTGTTTTCTTTGGGAAGCATGGTAAAATCATAGAAACAAAAAAACAATAAAACAACCCGCCCCCTGTGTGCGTCCTATCTGCGCGGACAGGAAGAACATTAACACAAAAAATAACTATGGATTAAAAATGTCTTTGGAGACATTTAAAAGAAACACAAATATTGTGGATTCAAATTAATTGAAATACATTGTGGATTTAAAACCTCTCCCAGAGGTTTTAAATTCCCCCGGAGCATAACAAAAAAATAATTATGGATTCAAATGCTCCCCTGGAGCATAACAAAAAAATAATTATGGATTCAAATGCTCCCCCGGAGCATTTGAATTTAAACAGATAATTTTGTTCTTCCTTTTCTTCTTCGCTTCTTTAATACTGTTCTTCCGTTTTTGGTACTACTCCTTTTTAGAAAACCGTGTGTTTTTTTTCTTTTGATTTTTTTTGGTTTGTAGGTTATAGACATATTAATTTTTTAATTAAAGTAAGATTTTTGGTGTTCTTTCCACTTATCAACACGATGTCCACATATTATTAACACAAATTGACCTATTAAACAAGTTCTTTGTGTTTGTTTCTGATATATAATTAGCATATCAAAAGTGCTTTTATTAATAATCTTTGTTTGTAATTAGAAAGAGTAATGAATACTAAACAGCTTTGGGAAAGTGTTTTAACAGATATAGAACTTGGTGTGTCCAAGGCGTCTTTTAATACTTGGTTTAAAGATACTTATGTCATTAAAGAAGACGGTGGCGTCGTTTTTGTTGGAGTACCAAATGAATTTGTAAAGTCGTGGCTTTCTGAAAAATATCACAAAACTATTTTAAAATCACTTAGAAATATTGTTCAAACAGCTAGGTCTGTTGAATATGTTGTTACAAAAAACAAGGCAAGCAAAAAAGAGGGGGAAGGACAAAATATAGTAAATATAGAAACAGGAAATAAGTTGCCTTTAAATAATTTATATATAAACAAAGAAGATAATTTAAATCCAAGATATACATTTGCGTCGTTTGTGGTTGGGCCCTTTAACGAGTTGGCGCACGCGGCAGCCCAAGCCATAATAAAAAATCCAGGAACAGTATATAATCCATTTTTTTTGTACGGAAAAACCGGCCACGGAAAAACCCATTTAATACAAGCAGTCGGAAATGAAATCAAAAAAAACAGACCTAATTTAAAAGTGTTTTATTTAACATCAGAAAAGTTTGTCATAGATTATTTAAATTCTGTGCAAAACAACAGAGCTAATGTTTTCAAAGAAAAATATAGAAAATATGATGTTTTGATAATGGATGATATACAATTTCTTTCAAATAAAGAAAAAACTCAAGAGGAGTTGTTTCATTTATTCAATACCTTATATGAAAACAACAAACAAATAGTTTTTTCATCTGATATGCACCCAAACTACCTTACAAACATGGAAGACCGATTAAAGTCTCGATTTAATGCTGGAATGATTGTTGATATACCTGCGCCAGACCACGAATCAAGGGTTGCTATTTTAAAAACAAAAATCGCGCAGGAAAATTTCTATTTGAGTGACGAAACGATAGATTTTTTGGCTTCTTCAATGGATACAAATATAAGAGAGCTTGAGGGAGCGCTTAATACAATAATGTGTCAGTCAAGAATTAGGGAAAAAGAACCAACAATTTTAGAAATAAAAAATTTAATAAGAAATAATATACGATCAAAAAAAATTGTTCCCATAAAAAATATTGTCAAGATAATAACTGATTTTTATAATATAGATGAGGGGGCTATTTATGAAAAAACCAGAAAAAAAGACGTGGTAAAACCAAGACAAATAATAATGTATATATTAAGAGAAGATTTTAGTATTCCGTACCCAACAATTGGACAAAAGTTGGGTGGGAGAGACCATACAACGGTAATTCATTCTTATGAAAAAATAAAAAGGGACCTAAAAACAGACAGTTTCCTTTCACAAGAGATTAACCAAATAAGGTCAATGATATAAAAATAATTCAAAATGACGGGGGATAAGTTTGTGGATATGCTGTAAATAAATCTTTAATAAGGTGTTTACAAAAAATAACAAACCCACAATTTATACAAATAATAGTTTCCTTATAAACACTTGTAAACAAATTACAAATATTAAAAATCTCTAAAAACCCTTATTTTTCAAACCTTTCTGCGGTTCTCAACATAAACACATATATAATAATAAAAATATATTTAATAATAGAAATAGTAGTCAATAAACAAAATAATGTCGGAAATAAAATAAAGTGATGAACAAAAAATATTTTATAGTATATAATAGGTCAATAAATTACTAATGATTAAATAAATTATGGATTGGAAAGCTCGTTTAGAACTTTCCAATTTCTAACGGGATGAAAATAGAATGTATAAAAAACAAACTTGAAGAAGTAATATCAAAGACAGAAAAAATAACAGGAAAGAATTTGACACTGCCAATATTGAAATGTGTTCTCCTAATCGCAAAAGATAATGCGCTCACGATAAGGGCGACAAATTTAGATTTAGGTATAGAAATGTCAATTCCTGTAAAAATTAAAAAAGAAGGAGTCGTAGCTGTTCCTGCTGGAATTTTGTATAATTTTTTAACTAATTTATTTAATGAAAAGAATGTGAGTTTAGAAGCTAAGGACAATAAATTAATTGTTTCAACGAGCCACACAGAAACACAGATAAAAATCTATCCATATGAAGAATTCCCGACAATTCCTATTGTGTCTGATAAAAAATCAATAATTATAAATTCAAATGATTTAATTTTAGGATTAAAATCAGTTTGGTACAGTGCATCCCCTTCAAGTATGAAACCCGAACTCTCAAGTATATATATCTATTATGATAATGGGAAAATAGTTTTTGTTGCCACCGACTCATTTAGATTAGCCGAAAAAAAAATATTAAACAGAAAGATAGAAGAATTTGAATCCGTGCTTATACCTCATAAAAATGTTAGTGAAATTATAAGAGTTTTTGAACCAGTAAACGGGGATATAAAAATAAATCTTAGCGATAATCAAATATCTTTCAGCTCAAATGGTATTTATCTTACATCAAGAGTTATTGATGGGACATTTCCGGAATATGGGCAAATAATACCAAAGGAACACTCCTCTAAAGCCATTTTACTAAAACAAGACGCGATAGGCGCGTTTAAGGTTTCAAATATATTTTCTGATAAATTTAATCAAGTTACGGTTGAAATAAATAAAAAAGAAAAATACTTTCAAATAACCACAAAAAATCCGGACATTGGTGAAAATATATATAAAATAGATTCGGCAACCTCTGGAGAAGGTTTAGAGATGAATTTTAATTATAAATATATAATTGATTGTTTCCAATCAATGACAACCGATAGTGTTTCTTTTGAAATGTCAAAAAACAAACCCATGGTAATAAAAGGAGTTGGGGACCCATCATTTCTTTATTTAGTAATGCCGATGAATCGATGAAAATGCAAAATGCAAATCTTAACCTGCCCGCCAAAGCCCAGAGCCAACCTTTTGCAGATATATGATTTTAGCGATTAAATACTACCATTAACAATATCATAAAACTTGCGCGACTTTAGGCGATGGCAGGCGGGAGTGTAAAATGACAATTAAAAGTGTAAAAATTAGAAGATTTTAGGATTATTTCATTTTGAATTTTACACTGTCATTTTTAATTTTGATTTTTTAATTTTAAATTTTCTATATAATATCTTTTGGTGTTTTTTTTCCGAGGACCTCTTTTAAACCCTTCATTATTTCTATTTTATTAACGAAAATCTTACTTTTTGTTATAAAATCGGAATTTATATAGACCACGCCGCGGCTTATTTTTATATTTTCTTTCTTTAATTCAATACCAAAACCAGACGATACAGAAACCAGCGCGTCTTTTATAATCCTATCACTCGGTAGGATGTTTTTATATTTGTCTAATAAGTCGGAGATATTTTTGAAGTCCATAGTTTTAAAAGAAGAAAATAAATTATGGATTCAAAATCTCTAAATGAGATTTTGAATCCAGCGATTAATTTTTTATAAAAACTTGATATTTTAGATTCAAAAACCAACACGCTTTTTTAAAAGATTGAAGAAAAAATTATGGATTAGAAATCTCTGGGAGAGGTTTCTAATTAAAATTAATTTATTTTTAAACTAATCAAGGACTCTACTTTATTAAAAACAGAGTCATACCCAACCGCCTTTAGTTCGTTTATGTTCATAATATTATTTATGTCGTCTGGAATAAATGAAAAAGAGAAGGGTTTTTTATTTGACGAACCGATATAATAATTATTTATATAAAAATCAACCCGAGAAAGCTGATAAGGACCTCCCACCTGCGCAATATCAACGGTTATTCGCTCATTTTTATTAAATACATCTTTTTGGGTTGTCATAGACATTTTCGGGAAATTCAGAGGAATGTGTATATTGTCTTTTTCTGTAGGGATAACTGATTCGTTTTCTTCTTTTATATTATTATCACTGACCCACTTTCTAATAGGATATTCCCACCTCGTGAACTGCGGATCTGTTTGTGGATTTTTTGGTTTTTCTCCTAATGGATTATTTTTATCAACCCAATATAATATTGAATGTATCTCTTTTACTACCCTTTCTTCTTTTGTTTGTTCTGGAGTATACTCCGTCGCTAGTCCGCCCGATATTTTGTCAACAAAATATTGTTTACCGCCTTGCCACACACCGCGCAGTACCGGTTTTTTATTTAAATCAACGCTACTAACATTTTTTTTGAACGGCTCGTTTGGTTTCGTTTGAAGCGCCTCTTTCATAAAGGCATTCCACATCGGAGCAATAATAAAACCCGCGACCTTTTTTTCCATCGGTGTATTGTCATTATTGCCAGCCCAGGCGCCGACAGAAATATTTGGAGTATAGCCGATTATCCACGCGTCTTTATAGTCATTTGTTGTTCCTGTTTTTACAGCCACCTCGTTTGTTGAGAAATACAAGTAAGAGTGATTTCCAAAAGCAGGCGCGCGAGCTTCCTCGTCAGACAATATGTTTGTTATATCTCTTGCTATTTCCTTATCCAAAACAACCTCCGGCCTTTGTATATTTTCTTCCAACACATTTCCTTTACCGTCCTCTATTTTAAGTATTTTATTTATAGGGTTTTTTATTCCGTCGTTTGCAAAAACAGAATAAGCCCCGGTCATTTCAAGCAAAGAAACCTCTCCACCCCCAAGAACCAGCGTTAGTCCGTACCGAGCGGCATTTTCTAAACTTGTTATTCCCATATCTCTTGCAAGAGCAAGAGAGTCGGTAATCCCGCTTAGATAAAGCACTTTTACTGCGGGTATGTTAATTGATTGTGCGAGCGCATTGCGTAAATTTACCGGCCCGCGATGTTTTTCATCATAATTTATAGGCATATAGCAAACGGCCTTTGGATACAATTGTTTCCCACTTAGGTCGCACTCTGTTGAAAACTCTGTTTGTAGGTCAAAAACAACCGTTTCAGGGGTGTATCCTTCGTTAAACGCATTCGCGTAAACAAATGGTTTAAACGCGGATCCGGGCTGTCTGTGCGCAAGCGCAACATTAAAATTACCGTCAATTTCTTTATCAAAATAATTACGAGAACCGACCATTACAAGCACCCCCCCTGTTTTTGGGTCTATTGCGACAAGTGACGCGTTTTCGGCGTTGAATTTTTCCGCATTTTCTTTTGCAAACTTATAAACAATTTCCTCTGCCTTTTCTTGTAGAGAATAGTCTAGTGTAGTTGTTACTTTCATGGCGTTTTCTTCAATAGCTTTTATTCCATATTTGCTTTCTAAATATTCTTGAACCCAAAAAACAAAATGTGGCGCCTTAATTCCTTTTTCTTCTCTTTTTTTAAATTTTACGACCTCTTTTTTTGCAGAAGCATATTCCTCCTCTGTTATAAAATTATTTTCCAACATTTTTTCAAGAACAAGGTTTTTTCTATTTTCTAATTTATCCAAATTGTTTCTATATGGAGAGTAATATGTTGGAGCCTGCGGGAGCGCGGCTAAGTAGGCGGATTCGGCAAGGGTTATTTCACCGGAATTTTTCCCCAAAAAGGCACTGCTTGCCTCTTCTACTCCGTAGATACTTCCTCCATAAGGGACTTCATTTAAATAAAGTTCTAAAATAGAGTCCTTGTCCATTACCTGTTCAAGCCTGATGGCTAAAACCCATTCTTTTAATTTTCTTGTTATTGTTTTTTCAGATGTTAGTAAGGAATTTTTAATAACCTGCTGTGTTATTGTTGAACCCCCTTGCCCGACATTAAAAGAGATAATGTTTGATAGGACGGCTCTTATTATAGAACTAAACTTGATTCCTCCATGTTGATAAAACTCGGTATCTTCTATTGCAACGGTTGCATTTTTTATATGTCTTGACATAGAATCAAAAGAAACCACCGTCCTTTTTTTATCTTTGTTTATTTCAAAAAGTAGAACCTCCCCAGTTTTATCATAGATTTTTGTTGTTTGAAGAACCTTTCTTTCCTCAAAAGAGTTTAAATCGGGGAGTTTGAGCGTTGTTATCCACAAAAGAAAAAAGCTTGTTAGAAAGACAAATAACACAATTAACAGCTTAATTGTTTTTGATGACACACGATGTTTACCTTTTTTCATACCAATTTATTATTATATAGTAAAAGAACAAGACACGTTAGGTCAATTGTGATAAAGTATTTTATAATATATTTATGAATGATAACAAAAAAATAGAGGAAATTTTAAATAGGGGGGTGGAGGAGGTATTTATTTTTGACGACCTTAAAGAAAAACTAAATTCTGGCAAGAAACTAAGAGTTAAATTAGGGGTAGACCCAACGGGACCAAAAATTCATATAGGAAGAGCCGTTGTTCTCAAAAAACTTGGAGCGTTTCAAGATCTCGGACATAAAATTATTTTGATTGTCGGTGATTTTACAGCACAAATAGGGGACTCTTCTGACAAATTCGAAAAGAGGCCAATGCTTACTAAGAAAGAAATAAAAAAGAATCTGAAAGATTATAAAAAACAATTGGGGAAAATAATAAACCTATCCAAAGCAGAGTTTAAATTTAATAGTAAGTGGCTAAAAAAATTAAAATTTCAAGAGATTGCCGAACTTGCCGAAAGTTTTTCTGTTCAACAAATGTCAAACAGGAGAAATTTTAAAGAAAGAATAGAGAAAGGACAAGACATTTCTCTAAGGGAGTTTTTATATCCCTTAATGCAGGGCTACGATTCAGTGATAGTGGAAGCGGATGTTGAAATAGGCGGTTCCGACCAACTTTTTAATTTAATGGCTGGCAGAACAATACAAAAAAAATATAATCAAAAAGAACAAAACATTTTAACAGTCCAAATGCTTGAGGGAACAGATGGCGAAAAGATGTCCACAACAAAAGGAAATGTTATAAACATAACAGATGAACCAAATGAAATTTTTGGCAAAGTAATGTCTTTGAAAGATGGTTTAATTACGAAATATTTTACACTTTGTACATCTTTAGACTTGTCTGAAATAGAAAAAATTAAAAAAGGAATTGAAAATAAAGAAATAAATCCAAGAGACGCGAAGAAGAAACTTGCAAAAGAAATTGTTGCCATTTACCACGATAAAAATAAAGCCGAAAAAGCAGAAGAATATTTTGTAAAAACATTCAGTAAGAAAGAAATTCCGGAGGAAATACAAACAACAAAAACATTATCAGGAGAAAAATTATCCGAAGCACTTCTTAGACAAAAAATGATTTCATCAATGTCGGAATTTAAGAGGCTTGTTGATTCAGATTCAATAATGAATATGTCTGAAAATGAAAAAATAAAAGAATATAATTATGTTGTTAAAAAAACATCTGTGTTCAAAATAGGCAAACACAGATTTATAAAAATAGAAGTTTAAAAATAACCCCGGAAGAGGGGGTTATTTTTTTATGTTTTTTAAAAACATTAGGGATTCAAATGCTCGAAATAGGATTGGAATCTGACACAATTCTTCAAAACCTCGTTTAGAGGTTTTGAAGTAAGAGCATTTGAATTTAAAAATTGTCAGTATCATCAAATTCATTAATTTCGTCTTCGTCGTCTATTGTTTCTTCATCATCAAGTTTTTCCACGTCTTCCACGGAGGCGTCTAAACCTTCAAGCGCGTCTTCGCTTGTATCTAAATTATCTTTTTCTTCTTCGTACATATTTATTTTAAATAAATTTATTTTATAGCGACCCAACTGACCATTTGTTTAATTATCTTAAAATGGTTCCTATATTTTTAACAGAAAAAATTATTTTTGCAAACACAACAGGCAACGTGTGTGGATAACCCCCACACTAAAATAAGCTTCACAATTGTTTTCAATCAGATTTTTATATTTTCTCCAATCATCCTCATTAAAACACGGGGAATAGATTTACAAATTTCGTGAATTGTAAACAAAGCTCATTTTAGTGTGGGGGCAGTCCTTTTACCAAAAATCAAACAACTTGTTTTTTTTGTTTTGTTGCTATTCTAATGTTCTTAAGAACATTAGAATAGCAAACAGTGATTTCTGCAATTTGTGATATTTCTCTACCACCACTTAATGGCGGAGCCACCAAGTGAGCTTCCAAGTGAGATTGAATTTCAAATTTTAAAATATACACAAAAAACGGCGAGAGTAATCTCACCGTTTTTTTCGCCCCGTTAGAAGTCACGGGTGGCGGGTGCTTTATTTCATAGAACAACCACAAAAAAAATAAATGAAAACAGATTAAAACTTTTCAGACGCTGAACATGTTAAACCAATGGCGATTGCGTCAAACTCGTCGTCGTATAAGATTTTTTTGTCAATATTAATAAGTTTTTTTACCATATCGGCTATTTGATATTTTGTACTTCTTCCATAACCGGTTATTGCGATTTTTATTTCAGACGGATTATATTCAAATACATTTATTTTATTTAGCATTGCTTGATAGATAATCATTCCTCTCACATGAGAAACCATTGTGGCCGTTTTTTGGTTTGTGTTAAAAAATAATTTTTCTAAAGCGCAGACAGTGGGTTTAAATTTGTTTATTGTTTTTGTTATTTCTTTTCCTATGAGAAACAGGCGCTCTTCAAAAGACAGTTGTGGAGAAGTTTTAAAACAATCCGAACAAAGAAGAACCTCTTTTTTATTAGATTTATTAAAGGAACATTCCAAAACAGCAATGCCGATTCTTTCATAACCAGGGTCTATGGCTAAAATCCTCACAGTATCCTTTTTATGTAGTTTCATTTTTTACATTTATAAAAACCTCTTGCACATCCTCATTTTCTTTTAATTCGTCTGTAAGTTTTTTAATTTTAATGATATTTTCATTTGTTGCCGTAACGGTTGTTTTTGGGACCCACCCGCTTTCGCTTTTTTCGAATGCCCACCTTACCGCGCCAATTTGAGCAATTGAAGAATTGTTTTTTGTTAAAATGTGTTTTATTTCAGCGAAAGTTCTATTTCTGCTGTCCGTTAATGTTTCAATTATTATTCCAATCCCGGAAGGTCCATATGCTTCGTACACAACAGATTCCAAACTTGAACCATCGGGATTGTCTCCTTTTTTAATAGCTCTTTCTATATTGTCACTTGGCATGTTTTCTTTTTTTGCTTTTTCTATTGCCGTCCTAAGCCCCGGGGCATTTATGTCGCCGTTTGCTTTTTTTGATTCACTCTGTATTAATTTGACAAGTTTTGAGAATACTCTGCTTTTTTGTGAATCAGAAATAGCTTTTTTATGTTTTATTTTTGACCATTTATTGTGACCGGACATAAAAATGTAAAATGCAAATCTCAAAGTGTAAAATGACAATTAAAAATGTAAACATAGCGAATGTTAAAGTAGTTTCATTTTATAACTTTACATTGTCACTTTTCATTTTGATTTTTTAATTTTGAATTATTTATAATAGTTTCTTTTGTTGTTGGGTTTCTGGAAATTTATAACCCAGATGCTCATATGCTAATTTAGTAGCCACCCTTCCTCTCAGGGTTCTTTCTATAAAACCTATCTGCATAAGATATGGTTCGTGGACTTCTTCTATTGTTGATTGTTCTTCAATTATTGCGGCGGAGATTGTACCCAAGCCCACAGGACCACCGTTGAATTTGTTTATAATTACTTCAAGAATTCTTTTATCATGAGAACCAAGCCCCATATTGTCTATCTCAAGAAGCGAAAGCGCCTCCTGAACGGTGTTCTTGTTTAGCTCTGTTTTTTTAACCTGCGCGTAATCTCTGCATCTTTTTAAAAGATAGTTTGCTATTCTCGGAGTGAACCGGCTTCTTTTTGATATTTCAATTAATCCGTCTTTTTTCATATCAACGCCCAATATTTTTGACGATCTTTTTAGAATACTTTCAATTTCATTTTCTGTATAAAAGGAGAGTCGGAATGTTCCACCAGAAAAGCGAGAGCGAAGCGGGGAAGACAAAAGGGCCATTCTTGTAGTAGCGGCAATAAGTGTAAAAGAGGGCAATTCAAGCTGGATTGTTCTTGCAGAAGGTCCTTTGCCTATGATTATATCTAAAACGCGGGACTCCATTGCCGGATAGAGCGTTTCTTCTATAATTTTATTTAATCTATGAACTTCGTCTATAAAAAGAACATCTCCGTCGGAAAGATTCGTTAATATTGAAGCTAAATCACCAACTTTTTCAATGGCCGGACCAGAAGTAATTTTCATACTGCCTTCAATTTCTTTAGATATTAAATGTGCCAAGGTTGTTTTTCCTAACCCCGGAGGGCCATAAAAAAGTATATGTTCTGGGGAATGTCCACGCTCTTTTGCCGCAGTTAGAAGTATTTTTAGGTTTTTTTTAATAGAATCTTGCCCAACATATTCGTCCCACTTTGATGGTCTTAATGTTTGGTCAAGAGAAGTGTCGCCAAATGGTCTGATTTTCTCCTTTTTTTCGTTTTTTTTAGCACTTGACATATTTTTATTATGTGATAGACTTATTGAGTTAAATTGAGCTTTGTCCAACCCACAAATCTCTAAGCGATAAGTCCATTCGGACTTTAGACACTTTTCGTAGACATTTTGGCTGCTCTTTTGAGTTCTCTGAAATTATCTATAGAATAATGTCGGCTTTTGGACGCCCGTTTGAAAGTATCACTTAGAGATTTGTTTGTTGGATATTTTTGTAAACAATAAAACCCTATTTTTTAACGACCATACTTCTATTGGCATTATACTTTTTTAAAAGAAGAATTAAAGTTCATAAAAACATAAAAATATAAAAACATAAAAAAAAACATAAAAACATAAAATCATCAAATCACTAAATTCAAATGCTCTATAATGAGCATTTGAATCCATAATGTTTTATATTTTTAAAAAACACAAAATCACAAAAACAAAATATATTATGGATTCAAAATGTCCTTAGGGACATTTTGAATTATGGATGAAAAAGCAATTTTGATTGCTTTTTCATTTAAATTTCAATAACCCTTCTTAATTCGTTCATATCCGTTATTCCTTCCAATACTTTTATTATTCCATCTTGTCTCATAGTTAATATCTTTTGTTTTGAAGAATATTTTTCTATTTCTCTTTCACTCGGATTTTTTCTTACAATATTTTCTACATTTTCGTCAACAAGTATGGCTTCAAAAACACCAATTCTACCCTTATAACCAGTTTGACTACATTCATCACACCCCACAGACACATAAACGGAGTTATTTTCCCATGAAGAGATTTTTCTTTTTGGGTCTTTTTCTTTTATTTCTTCTAAAACTTTTTTGATAATTTCAACCACCATCGCATCGGCGGGGACTCTTTTTTTACAACTTTGACAAAGTTTTCTCACCAATCTTTGCGCCATTGTTAAATTAATTGCAGAGCTGAGCATCTGTGCCTTTATACCAAGGTCTACGAGTCGCGGGAATGTTCCTGCCGCAGTATTTGTGTGCAGAGTTGAAAGTACAAGATGTCCTGTCAGAGAAGCGTGTATTACGGTTTCTGCTGTTTCTTTGTCTCTTATTTCGCCGACCATTATTACATCGGGGTCTTGTCTTAATGACGAAATAAGACCTTTTGCAAATGTATACCCCTCTTTTTCATTCGCCTGAGTTTGTGTTATTCCGTCTATGTGATACTCAATTGGGTCTTCTATTGTAATTATTTTTATATCACTCGTATATATTTTTTTAAGAAGCGCATAGAGAGTGGTTGTTTTTCCTGAGCCGGTCGGGCCAGTGTTTAATATTATTCCGTTTGGTTTTTTTATTTCATTCTCCATTATGTCTAAAAGAAATTTATCCATCCCGAGTTTTTCAAGAGGGATAGAAATTGTTTCTGGGTTAAGAATTCTTAAAACAACCGATTCCCCGTGCTCGCTTGGTAGGGTTGAGGTTCTTATTTCTATTTCAGTTTTTCCTACACGGATACTAAAACGACCATCTTGCGCATTTTTGATTCTACTTATTTTTAATCCAGAAAGAAGTTTAATTCTTGAAAGAAGTAGTTTGTATGTTTCCAAATCAAGATTCGCGATGTTTATAAGAACACCATCAAGGCGTATCCTTATTTTTACAGTACTTTCTTCTGGTTCTATATGAACATCAGATGCATCCAACACCAAACCACCAGCTAAAATAACCTCAATTATTTGTGTTACCCTTTTGTTTTTTTCAAGAGACACTGTTTTGTTGATCAAATTTTTAACTTCGTTTATTGTTTTTGTTTCACTTATGAAATTTTCAATATCTTTGTTTGAAATATCCAGAATTCCAACTTCTGCTATCTTACCGAAAGACAATTCTTTATATCTATTCCAAACCTTTTTTAAACTATTTTGAGACACAATAAACAAATTTGGTTTATAGCCACTTTCTCTTAGTTCTTTTATAATGAAAATAGTTTCTTCTTTTTCTGGGGACATAATTGCCACATTTAAATTTTTCCCAGCCACATCAAAAATAGCAATGCTACCTTTTCTTGCTTTTTCTTCCGGGATTATTAAAAGCGCGTTTGCGTTTACAGGAATCCCCAAGAGATTTAGATATGGAATCTTATATTTTTGTGAAAGTATCTGTGCAAGATCTTCTTCTTCCAAGTTTCTTATCTCACTAAGTTTTTCGTTTTGTTCTTTGTCGTTAAAGGTGATCATGATAGATTTTTAATGAGTGAAGCAAATTTAAAAATCATCATCCAGCCCCATTTCTGTATTTTTGTAAAGAATTTTAAGATTAAAAAATTTGAGGAAATTTTTTATCTCATAAAATTCAAAAACAAAAATATAAAAATGGGGCTGGATTCTCAAAAAATATAGTCGCTTCGCTCCTTATTTTTTGGAAAATCCAAAAATCAATAAGACACATCATTAATTCTAACACAAAACGGCTATTTTAACAGGCATTTTTGAATGGTATCATTTTGGCAATGGAAATAATCTCAAAAAATCTAGAAGAAACAAGGGATATTGCAAAAAAATTCTTACAAAATTTAAAACAACCAAAAGAAAGGGCGCTCGTCGTTGGGCTTTTTGGGGATTTGGGTTCTGGAAAAACCACATTTGTTCAATTTATTGCCGAGGCATTGGGAATAGAAGAAAATATAACAAGTCCGACATTTGTTATTGAAAAAATTTACTCTGTTAAATCCCGTAGAGCGGGAATTTTGCCAAAGGCAAAATTATTTAACAGAGCAAGCAAAATAGAAAATTTTGATTGGCCCAAAAGATTAATCCACACAGACGCTTACAGATTAAAAAACGGAGAAGAACTGAGGATTCTTGGGTTTGAGGAAATTTTAAATGACTCGGGAAATTTAATTATGATAGAATGGCCGGAAAATATTTTTAGCATTCTTCCAGACAACATTCTTAAAATAGAGTTTGAATTTGTTGATGAAAATACGAGGAAAATAAATTCAAACGCTCTAACTTAAAAATCTCTGGGAGAGATTTTTAAGAAAAGTGTCAGATTTTATTCATATTTCTGAGCATTTGAATCCATAATATTTTTTTATAAAATAAAAAGATTTCCATTTACGCCATGGCGTGGATGTATTTTTGGAAACAAAAAAATTTATCCCGTAGCTTCGCGAGGCGAATGGTATGAGACAAAAAAACATAAAATTGAAAATTTGACTCTTAACAATTTTTATTATATTATTCCTTGTAGAGAATTTGATTAATTCAGGTTCTTTTAAATAATCATTTTAAAAATAAAAAAAGAGGCATCCGATGTCAAAAGAAAACATCGCAACCCCAGCAAATATTTTAGGAACTACCGCCAAATTTTTCCGACTTATGGAAAAAGAAGGCGTTTTTCTGAAGGACTTTCAACAGATTATTGATAATAAATCTGTTAGACAAAAATTTATAATATTTGTGAAAGATATTTCTATTCAATCTAAAAATATTTTTGCGCAAACTCCGCTTCTTGAAAAATATTATCAAGAAGTATACGGAATTACACTAGATTTATCGGAAATCGTATTTCCAGAACATCCTGATTTTCCAGCAATCATGGTAGACGATCTATCACAGAACGAAGACGAAATAATGGAGTGTATACAGAAATTTTTCAACAAACCAGGAGCACCCGTGAACCTATATAAATACAAAAATCCGGTTGCTGAAAACATTGATAGAAAATCTGAAGAATTACAAGTTCGTCAACTACAATCCGGTTTAGTCGTTTTTGCCCACACAGGGCAAGATGAACCGGACGATAAGCATCGTAAGAAATCATACAGCATGGCCATTGTAGAAAAGTTGATGTTTGCGAAATATCGCGAATACCTCCGAATGACTGGATTCCATAAATTTATCAAAGGATATTTTATGGACAAAAATGGTTGGACTCGAACTTCATCTTTATGGGCCGATGGCTATCTCGTGGTCGGGTACTGGGTTGATGACAATGCGGAGTTGTACGCCGACAGCGGTCATGTTGACTACACGCATCCGAGTGACGGTCCTCGCCAGCTATTTCTTTCTTTACCTTAATCCTTTTTCCTTTTTTCTTGACCTGCAAAGTTTTACTTTGCAGGTCGTTTTTATATATTTAAATTGAAGTAAGGTCTCACGAGTAAACCACGAGCAGGCTCGTGGTTTTTTTGATACAATTTTGGACACAGGATGCCTAAAACTAACAAAAAACGAATAGTTTTACTTGATTCTCACGCAATTTTGCACCGCGCGTATCATGCATTACCAGAATTTACATCAACAAAAGGCGAGCCCACGGGCGCTTTGTATGGATTATGTTTAATGTTATTAAAAATAATTAATGAGTTAAAACCTAATTATATAATTGCATGTTTTGATTTTCCAAGCCCAACACACAGGCATGATTCATATGAAGGATATAAGGCAAATCGGCCGACAACAGACAGGGAATTGGTCGGACAAATAATAAGAGCGCATGATATTTTTAAATCTTTTAATATACCGATATATGAAGTAGAAGGATTTGAGGCGGATGATTTGTTGGGAACAATCGCTGAAAAATTAAAAGACGAAAAAAACATAGAAACAATCATTGCCTCGGGGGATATGGACACGCTTCAACTTGTTGATGGCGACAAGGTCCGTGTTTACACCCTGAAAAAAGGAATAAAAGACACAATTATATACAATGAAAAAAAAGTTTTTGAAAGATTTGGTTTTGAACCAAAGTTATTGCCTGACTATAAAGGACTTCGTGGAGATCCGTCTGACAATATTATTGGAATAAAAGGAATAGGAGATAAAACAGCTTCAACTTTAATTCAAAAATTTGGAACAATAGAAAACATATATAAAGAATTAAAAAAAGATGAAAGTAAATTTGAAAAGGCGGGAATAACGAAAAGAATAATAGGCCTTCTCAAAGAAGGAAAAGAGGAAGCAATTTTTTCAAAAATATTAGCGACAATAAGATTAGATTCTTTGAGAAAATTTGATTTACCCGATAAAGAACTAACTGATAATATAAATTTAGGACAAATAAAAAAAGAGTTAGACGAATTAGGTTTTAGAAGTATTTGGCAAAAAGTTAGTGAAATGTTTTCTAACAAAAAACCCCAACCTTCCGATGAATTAGTGAATAATGAAAAAATCACAGAAGACAAGAAAGAAAAAAATAGCACATCAGACGAAGAGGTAAAAAAAATAGGCATAGCGCTATGGCTTGTAAATTCCAACATTACAAACCCAGGGCTTGATGAGATATTTAGTTTTTCGCAGACAACTTCTTTTGAAAAAGCAAGACAAATAATTTTAGATAAAATTAAAAAAAATAATCTAGACAAACTTTATGAAGAAATTGAATTGCCGTTTTTACCGATAGCCGAAGAAATGAAACGAAAAGGTATAAAAATAGACATAGAATTTTTAAGGAAATTATCAAGAAAACTTCATATAGATTTAGATAAAATAGAAAAAGAAATTTGGCGAAAAGCTGGAATAGAATTTAATATAAATTCGCCAAAACAACTTGGTGAGGTTTTGTTTGAAAAGATGCAGATTAAGGTTAAAGGACTAAGAAAAACTCCGACAGGGTCATATTCTACTAAAGAATCAGAGCTCATCAAAATTCAGGGCTCTTACGAAATAGTGGATGATATTTTAAAATATCGCGAACTACAAAAACTGCTTTCAACATATATAGACAATATTCCAGACATGGTTGGTACTGATGGGAGATTGCATGCTAATTTTATACAAACAGGAACAACAACGGGGCGGCTTTCTTCAAATGACCCTAATTTACAAAACATCCCAATAAAAACAGAGTTTGGAAATGAAATTAGAAAGGCCTTTATCGCAGATGAGGGCTTTAAACTCCTTTCATTTGATTATTCACAAATTGAATTGAGAATTGTTGCGATTTTATCTGGTGATGAAAATTTGACCCAGATTTTTAAAGAAGGAGGAGATGTTCACAACGCTGTTGCATCAAAAGTGTTTAATATACTTCCAGAAAATGTTACAAGTGAAATGAGAAGAAGGGCAAAAGTAATAAACTTCGGAATTCTTTATGGAATGGGTGTAAATTCATTAAAAAAGAATTTGGGAACGAGTAAGGAAGAGGCAGAAATGTATCTAAATAATTATTTTGAAACATTTTCTGGTGTTGCAAGATATCTTGAAAATATAAAAAGAGATGTTTTTAAAAAAGGATTTACCGAAACATTTTTTGGCAGGAGAAGATATTTTGAAGAAATCAAATCAAGATTTCCACACATAAGGGCTTCTGTAGAGAGAATGGCAATTAACGCGCCAATACAAGGAACAGCCGCAGATGTAATTAAAATAGCAACAGTGAAAATAGAAGAATTTTTGAAGAAAGAAAAAATTGAAAAGAAGTGCTTCCTTCTTTTACAAATTCATGACGAATTAGTTTATGAAGTTGAAGAGGGAATTGTTGATAAAATATACCCAGAGATTAAAAAGATTATGGAGGGTGTTTTAACAGAAAGAGAATCTCTCGGTATAAAACTTGTTGCAGATGCTTCGATTGGGGATAATTGGGGAGAGATGAAAAAAATTGCATAGCAATTTTTTAAAATGTAAAATGCAAAAATCAAAATGTAAAATTGTTGAGCAAATTTTTCTCTGAAAAATTTGCAACTAATTAGTTCGTCCGCCTTCGGCGGACACAACAACTTTCAACTTTGAGATTTACATTTTTAATTTTTTATTATGCTTTATTTTATTTATGGAGAAGATTTTAAAAAAGCCAGAACTAAGGCGAAAAACCTTACAGACACTCTTGTTGCTAAAAAACCAAACTCAAATTTATTTAAACTAAATAGCGAAAATTTTGATGAGAAAATAATAGAAGAAGGGTTAAAAGGAATGGGTCTTTTTGAAAATAAATATATAATTTTTTTAGATAAAATTCTGGGGAATGAAAAAATAAAAGAATTTATTTTGAACAAAATTAAAGACATTGCAGAATCGGATAACATTTTTATTTTGTTGGAGGAAGAAGTTGATAAAAAAACTCTTATAAAAATAGAGAAGAAGGCGCAAAAAACACAGGAATTTTCTGGTAATAGCTTAAAAAGAGAAAAAGAAAGAGCAAAACCGTTTGCGCTAACAGACGCGCTAGGAAAGAGAGACAGAAAAAGGGCCTGGACTGAATATCAAAAAGTTTTAAAAGAAGGGCTTGTGCCAGAAGAGATACACGGAGTATTATTTTGGCAAATTAAAACAATGCTTTTGGCAAATTCGTCGAAGAATAGCGCTGAAGCAGACCTAAATCCGTTCGTTTTCAAAAAAGCAAAAGGATTTTGCAAGAATTATTCTGATGAAGAATTAAAAAAAATGTCCTCAAAGTTAATTTCAATTTATCACGATATTAGAAAGGGGATAATAGAAGACCTCGGTTTGGAGATAGAAAAGTTTTTGTTGGAAATCTAAATGAAAAAGCAATTAAAATTGCTTTTTCATCCATAATTCAAAATGTCCCTAAGGACATTTTGAATCCACAATGTTTTTTTGTTTTTTAGAAAATGTCCTTAGGGACATTTTGAATCCACAATGTTTTTTTGTTTTTTAGAAAATGTCCCTAAGGACATTTTGAATTCATAATATATTTTGTTTTTGTGATTTTGCGTTTTTTAAAAATACTCCATGAGAACATTTGAGTCCGTATTTTGTGATTTTTTAATGTTCAACTTCTAACGGGGCAAGTAAAAACAAGAAAACAAAAATCACTTTCTAATTCGCGCGAATTAGAAAGTGATTTTATATGTAGAGGTGTAGGAAAAGAAAAACACAAATTGAAAAGTATTTATTTTTCTGCTATATTTTTACTTTAATCCGCCCGTAACTCAGTCCGGTAGAGTAGCTGCCTTTTAAGCAGCCGGCCGTAGGTTCGAATCCTACCGGGCGGACACGAAGTGAACCGCATGAGAAAGCAAATTTATTTGCTTTCGTGTAGGATTCGAAAGGAATTTCGTTATTGAGTCCGAGCTTTGCGAGGATGAAATTGAAATTCACCCGCGCCCGTGGGGTGAGAATCCTACCGGGCGGACACGAAGTATATTTGTTTTTATGTTTTCTTGATTTTACTTGTCCCGTTAAATAAGTGCATAGCACATTTAACTGGGATGATTTTATGATATACCTAATTCTTCATAACATAAGAAGTAATCATAATGTTGGTTCTATTTTTAGAACAGCAGACGCCGTTAGTGTGTCAAAAATATTTTTGAGTGGCTATACTCCAGCGCCGACAGATAGATTTGGAAGGGGAGTTAAAGAAATCTCAAAAACAGCTCTTGGGGCTGAAAAAAATATTGAATGGGAAAAAATAAAAAATATAGGCGCACTTATTAAAAAACTTAAAAAAGAAAAATTTTTAATTATTGGAGTAGAACAATCAAAAAAATCTATTGATTATAAAAAAGTGTCCGCCAAAGACGGACCGTCCTTTAACTGGGAAGGAGGTTTGGTTTTTATTTTTGGAAATGAAGTGAAAGGAATATCAAAATCAATTTTAGACAAATGCGATATTATTACTGAAGTTCCAATGAAGGGGAAGAAGGAGTCATTAAATGTTTCTGTTTCTGTCGGCGTTGTTTTGTTTAGGGTTTTAAATATTTAGCTCATAATTTTGCTGAGGCCTTACTCGGAAGCCGTACTTGGAAGCCGGGCTTCCAAGTAAAAGAGACAAAAATACGGCTTCAAATAAGACTCGTTTAAGTAGATTCTTGAAGATTTTTTATAACTACATCCAGAATATTGAAATGTTACGGTGTGTTTGACTTTTTCTATGGTTTATGATATTATGTATTATAGAGAATAGTTAAAAACACTATTTAATTCTTTAACAAAAAAAGGAAAGGAAATGAAATGAAAAGAAGCAAAATCGTTGCTTTTTTGAGGTCTTTTTTTGGGCCACCTAAAAGGGACTTGAAAAAAATTGTTCCGCAGTTGGAAAAACTGCAGAAACAAATAAAGAATGTTGCTTCAATGCCTAACAGTGTTGGAGCAATTGTAAGATTATTTCAGATAATTTCCCCACTGCAAGATGTGGGGGGTTTCAGCCAGACCATGTTTATCTTACAGGCAAAAAACCATGGTCAGTTGGATAAAATAATTGGAGCGCTAAACGCTCTCCAAAAACATTTTGAAAACGCTGGTAGATGTGAGTACGGCATGAATCGTACCCAAAAAGGTCAGCCGATAACTCCCGACGATGTTTGGTTGGGAAATGTCTATGGAATTTGGACCAATACTGCCCAGTATTGGTTAGAAAGACAGGAGGAATTGGAAAAACAGTTCAGGTTGGATCTTTCTAAAGATCCAAAGAATCCCGTTACGACATGGTATTGCATTAATAACTACCAAGCCGGACGGTTTGTAAAATCCCACACAGATGGGATTTTGGAAAACATCAAAATTCTTTTAGCTGCATAGGCTCAGACCTCGGAAGATAGCATCTTTCGAGGTCTTTTTATTAATATTTAATTTTAAAAACTTTTTTAAAATTCTCCTCGGAGAATTTTAATAAAATATAAAAAACCATTCCCTTATTTAGCTAAATAAGGGGATGGTTTTGTTTTTATGTTTTTGTGATTTTGTGTTTTTATGAATCTCAATATGTTATTGTCCCAACCGTTTTTCCAACTCCGTCAGTCAATTTTATAACCTCTCTTTTTGATTTCCACAACTCTGTATCGCGCGACAGATAAATTCTCCATTCGCCTTTGTAGAAACTTTCATCATTCTTGTGTTTATCAATGCAAGAATTATAGTTTATTTTTTTTGTTACAAAGTCCTGACACTGTGATTGCATCCCAAGAGGTAATTGTTTCGTATTAATAGTGCACCGCCTAATTCTGTCTATAAAATCTAAACACTCATCATTATAAGCATTTGGACCACTTAAATACTGTTCCTCAATTTCAGTGTATGGGTCAGGACACTCTGTTCTAATAGATGGATAAAAATTTTGGAATTGTTCAAAATATCCAGAGCAAATATTTATTCTAAAAGAAACTCCTATTGGAGGGCGACCTGTTGTAATAATTACTTTATCTCCCGGGGATAAAACAACCGTATTTTTTGTATTTGAACTTCCCAATCTTGGCAACCACGACGCCTCCTCTATTTTTACGGAAACACCAGAAATCAAACTTTTTAATTCCCAACCAGTAATTATAACTTTATTTTTTGCAGTTTTGGTGAGCACAATTTGTAAATATTCTTTATCTGGAGACACTGATGTCGCGCTTCCCTTGGAAAAAGTAATTAAATCTGAGTATTCTGATAAACTAGCTTTTTCCTGCGCCTTTTCAAGTTCATTTTTAACTCTTGTCGTTTCCTCTCCTATTGTTTTTAGTTGTTCTTCTATTGTTCCTTTTTGTTCCTCATTACTGCTCGTGGAAGCGCGGGTGTTTCTTCCTGAAAAGAAACTTATACCATATGTTTCTCCGGAACTAATAGGATTTGGTGGATTTATGAATGGATTTTTTGCCGATTCTCTGTCTGGTCCACCAGATAAAAACCACACTATCGCAAATGCTAATAGTATTACAAAAAACCAACCAAAATCTTTTAAAACTTGCATGATATTATCTCAAAATTTAAATCTAATATCTAAAATCTATAATATAAAGCCCAATCTTTATCTACTCGTTTAATTTTAACATTTTTTATTGTCATTTTACACTTTGAGATTTGCATTTTGAATTTTCTTTATTTCTTCTCTCACAACAGTTGCATCATCCCATGGAACCTTTGTATTATTTGGACCCATTATATATGGGTCGGTGCCTTTTCCTGTAATCAAAACAGCGTCGCCGGTAGTTGCAAGTTCCAAGGCTTTTTTTATTGCCTCTCTTCTGTCAATTATTATCTGACAGTTTGAATCCCCAATTTCTTTTTTCATTTCGCCAACGATCTCTAATGGGTTTTCATCATAAGGGTCTTCGTTTGTTAAAATTATTTGTGTGCAATGCCTCTTTGCAATTTTTGCCATTTCTTTTCTTTTCCACTTATCTCTCCCACCACCCGTGTTACCAAGCACACATATTTTTTTAGAGGACTGAAATACCTCATAAACCTTTTCAAGAGAATCCGGAGTGTGCGCGTAATCAACTATTACAGTAAAATCTTGTCCTTCTTCTATTTTTTCTAATCTTCCTCTAATTCCGGAGAACTTTTCAAGGGCGTATTTTATTATATTCACATTAACTCCCTGAGTTTTTACAAATTTTATAGCCGCAACTATATTGTATAAATTAAATTGTCCCGAAAGTTTTGGTTCAATTTTTACATCATCTATTGTAATTTCTAATCCATCCTTTTTTATAATAAACGGCTCGGCATCCCGTATTGAATAAGGATATTTTTCAGTAACATCAATATTCAAAAACTTATAACCCTCTTTGTCGTCCGTATTTGAAATTATTATTTTTCTTTTTTTCTTAGATTTTTCAAGAGCTCTTGCCGCTTTCAGTTTTACTTCTAAATATTTTTCATAGGACCCGTGGTACTCAATATGTTCTGGAGATAAATTTGTAAAAATTAGAGCATCAAAATTTATGAATTTATGTCGGTATTGGGCAATTCCTTGAGAAGTCACTTCCAATATTACATAATTACACCCTGCATTAACCGCCCTTCTCAAGAATCTCTGTATAAAAAATCTTCCAGGCATTGTCATTTTATAATTATTTTTTTCTGTTTCATTTCCAATTTTAAATCTCAAGGTCCCCATCAATGCCGTTTTTAGTCCGGCTTCTTCTAATATCGCGCTTATTATTTCTACGGTGCTTGTTTTTCCCTTTGTTCCCGTTACTCCAACGACGGTAATTTTATTTGAAGGAAATCTGTATATTAAGACGGCGAAAAAAGAGAGAATGTAATGATATACGGGCTGAAACATCCGAAATAAACTAATCGGAAGAAATTTTTTTATTTTATATAAAATATTATCAAGCATATTATTTATTTTCCGTTCGTTATTTTATTTTATCTCTAACGGGGCTTAGATATTTTAGGGCGGCTTTTATTTTTTCACTAGTTGTGGCGTTTTTGTTTGTTTCTTTTAATGCATCACGCGCGTCTTTAGTTGTATATCCTAAAGACCTAAGCGCTTCAACGACATCAATATCTTCTTTTTTAAGTCCCACAACATCGCCAACCCTCGCTTCTACCTTATCTTTTAATTCAATGATAATTTTTTGTGCGTTCTTTTTTCCAATTCCGGACACTTTTGTTAAATATGATATATCACCAGAAGATATTGCCGACACAAGAGTTTCAACACCAACAATTGTTAATATATTCATCGCAGATCTTGGTCCTATACCAGAAATTCCTATTAGAAGTTTAAAGAATTCTAGATTTTCCATATTTCTGAATCCGTATATATCCAGTGCGTTTTCTTTAACTACTAAATGTGTCCAAAAACTTACATCGTCTCCTTCTTTCATATCAACTACCTCATCAAGGGCTGTGTGTATTTTATATCCAACCCCAGACACATCAATAATTGCGCATCCCGCTCCTTTATATGATAGTTTTCCTTTTATTTGAGAAATCATACTTAAATAGTAGCCCATTTGGAGTAAATTATGAAGCCCCGTTGCGAAACTCTTATTGACCGCAGACATTGTATAAATGTAAAATAACAAACCACAAGCACCAAATACCAAATAAATTCTAAATCCCAAATACTAATTCCTAAATATTTTTGGTTTGGGTGATTATAATTTTGATATTGTTTGTGATTTGTAATTTGGATTTTAATTTTTCTTGATAAAGTTCTGATTGTCTGTTAATGTGTCAATTACTTATATTAGTAAAGAATAATCAAATACCACTGTGCCCATAACATCATCAGCAAAAAAAGCACTAAGGAGTTCTCTTAGAAAGAGGGCTTTTAATCTTGAAAGAAAAAACAAAATGAAGTCCGTTGTTAAGGAATATAAAAAGCTTATATCTGAAAAAAAAATGAAAGAAGCAGGGGCACTTTTACCTAAGGTTTATAAAGAAATAGATAAAACAGCAAAAAGAGGGGTTATAAAGAAAAATGCCGCTTCAAGAAAAAAATCTAGATTTGCAAATAAATTGAAAACCTCTAAATGAGGTTTTCAATCCATAATATTTTTTCTTTTTTAGAAAACCTCTAAATGAGGTTTTCAATCCATAATATTTTTTCTTTTTTAGAAAACCTCTAAATGAGGTTTTCAATCCGTAACTTTAAAATCTCTGACTTCAAAAGCTCTGAATGAGCTTTTGAAGAAAAGTGATAGGTTTTAAATCATAATTTTGAGATTTTAAAGAGCAGTGCCAGGTTTCAATCCACAATATATTTAATTTAATTAGATACCCGCACTTCGCGGGTTTTTTTATTTTGCGCTATATTTAATGTGGGTCTTCATCGTTTAGCAGATACCTGCCCGCCAATGCCTTTGCCCCCATAGTTTAACGGATAAAACATGAACTTGCGGAGTTCAAAACAGAGGTTCAATTCCTCTTGGGGGCACCGAAAATAAATAACCCAATTTTGCATGGGTTATTTATTTTTGGTCGGAGGAATTGAACCGTTTTTTGTTTACAAAAAACGCGTGGTTTGCTTTAGCAAAC
>JAHIHZ010000033.1 GCA_018899555.1 Patescibacteria group bacterium | reverse complement strand
CGCCTCCGAAACCATTGTTGATGGATCCATTTGCATAGAGAACTATCATGCGATTTTGGAAACTGTTAAATCCTCGATACGAGACAGTTTAAAGGGTAAAGGGGCGCGCGTCGCCGTATTGAACGACGAAGCCCATCATGTTGCTAATGAATCGGGTGCAAATGTCAAGAAATGGAAGGAATTTCTCCTTAACCCAGAATACGGTTTCCGGACCATCGTTGGCGTTTCGGGAACCTGCTATATAGGCGACGACTATTTTGCCGATGTCGTCCATCGATATTCGCTACGACAGGCTATTGAGGAAAGATTTGTCAAGAAGGTAGAGTACGTAGCCGAAATGCCCGAAACTGATAATCAGGGGGAAAAATGGCAACTCATCTATAACCGGCATCAGGACTGGAAGAAGAAACTCAAGAAGCGCGGGATAAGACCGTTGACCATCATTGTGACCAAGGCCATCGCCGACTGCAAAAGGGTAGCGGAAGAACTTGAGGATTTCCTGCAGGAATGGGAAAAACTCTCCGCAGAACAGGCAAAAGAGAAAGTTCTTCCTGTTACATCAGCCAAGGAACATCAGCCAAATATCGCAAAACTCAAAATTGTGGATAATCCCGCAAGCAAGGTGGAATGGATCGTTTCGGTTGCAATGCTGAGCGAAGGATGGGACGTGAAGAATGTATTCCAAATCGTCCCCCATGAAGAACGGGCCTTCAACAGTAAGCTGCTTATTGCTCAAGTGCTTGGTCGTGGGCTACGCAGACCTGAAGACTGGCACGGTGAAGACCCTATCGTGACCGTTTTCAATCACGACGCCTGGTCGGGACGCATTAAACATCTCGTCAATGAAATTCTTGAGATCGAACGGCGTCTAACATCGACGGTTTCTGCGACATCCCCTTACAATTTCACGCTGAATAACCTCGATTATTCAAGGGCGGAGGATACGAGCGAATATGCCAAGAAAGGCGAGTATCGGATCTTCGAACAAGGATTCATCGAACTGCCCACTCAAGTAGAAGCAGAAGACGTAACCATAGATTTTGAGCGTGCAGTTTCAGGTGAACATGTCAAATTCAAGACCAAAATTCTCCATAAAACTTGGGAGGCCGAAGTTGTTGCCGGGCAAATGTACAATCGACTTGTTTCCATTGACGAAGAGTCAAAGGATGCGGAAGATCCCAAAGATAGGACCAACTATGTAACGAAATTTCCTTTGGAGAAATGCGAGCAAATTGTTCGGGAATCCATGAAGCGAGCCAAAAACAGGACGGGCAGGATTACAGATGAGAACCGACAAAAGTTCCTGCAGGCCTTAGGCACATTGAGACGAAAAGCCGCCAAAAGGGTCGTTTACAAATTATCCCCCAAAGCCCTCGTCTGCATCAATACCAATGAACGACAGGTGGAAAGTTGCAGCGCCAGCATTTTTTCAGCCCATAATATTTAGACTATTAAGGATTATTGACTGTATGTTAAATTTACCATAGAGTTACAAGATTAGCAAGTCTCAGGACCGAAAGGCTGACAAGAATTTCCACATAAACAAGCTAATAGTCTATTGAAATATCGCACTAAAGAGACCATGTAGCTGCTGAAAAGTAGGGGATATAAATATTATCGAGCCTTTCTCTGCACAGCAAGATTCTTGGTTATCTTTAATAATATGGAGTGTTCGGCAATTTCCTCTACTAGAGGAAGTGTTCCACATCCGGCAATTAAGGGTAGAAAATCAATTATTGGTGCGATATTTATGTAGACTTTAGACCCTCCTTTTGGTATAAGTATAATATTACCTATTGCCAATATCGAAAGGAGGGAAGCAAATGGAAACTCAGATCACTTTTGCCATTATCTCGAGGGATGGGGATATTCTCTATCGGACTCTAGATGGGAAAGAGTATGTGGTAAAGTATGAAGATATCTGTCAGCGGAAGCTAGAGATGGTTAAGGTTGCCCAACTTACTGATTTGCCCGTAAAGGATGTGTGCCAGATCTTTGGTTTTAAATCCAAGCAGACCTATTACCATGCCAAGAGCGTTTTGGAAGAGATTGGTTCTGTTGGTCTTTTCCCAAGAAAGACCGGGCCGAAAAGAAATTACGTAATGAGCGAGGAGCTTGTAACGAGGACCATTGAACTTCGCTTCCGCACTAACTGGAACATGTATGCCATCGGGGAAAAACTCCGAGAAGAAGGTTTCCCGGTTCGGGACCGCATGGTGGGGGAGATCTTCGAGAAATACCGGATCACGGTAAAAAAAACTCCAAAAAAGAGGTTAGACGGAGATGCCGTCAATTCCTCACTCCGGAGAAAGTAGATGTCCTCAGTAAGAATAAGAAAGACGGGACACATACAGTTGTGGTCACTCCTTCATCCATTCAGAGGGAGCTGGAAGAGAGGCTCAGGTCTGGTTTTACTTCCCCTTATGTGGGGGGACTGTTTTTGGTTCCCTATCATCTTCAACTGGGGAGCTGGGAGATGCTGAGCACTTTATTGCCTGACAAGATTGGTGGTATCCCACCACAAAAACTGGGCTTACAGGTTATACATCATTCCCTTTATGGGATAAAAGGGACAAGGGAGTTAGATGAACTGAGGGAGTCCAGCTATGGTCTTTTGAGTGGTTTGCCATTCATCTGTAGCCCCGTGACCGAGAATAGATTTTTCAACCAAATACCCACAGCTCACTCGGAAGAATTCCTGATAGAGATGGGTAAGAGACAAAAACAGCTCGGTTATCTGAAAGGCAACATTGTCAATACCGATGGCCACTCCATCCGCAGCTTCAGCCGGATGCATATGCCAAAGAGCTATCTCTCAAAGGAGAAGATATACGATAAGAGCATCAGGACCTTTTGGACACAAGACCAGGAGACCAAAAACCCTATATTCTTGAAGGTATCCTATAGCGGGACTACGGTGAGCATGGCTGTCCCTGATCTTATGGACAAAACCCTGGAGATCCTCCAAAACCCTTTCCTTTCAGCAATGGATAAAGAACATTTCGTGGGCACTCTACTCAGCCAATTAGATGAGAAGGGAATTAGAGTGATCCTGCCCATGCGCAATTCTGATAAGAGGCTTAAAGAGATGGAGGCCATAGATGCCTCACAATTTACCCAAGGATTTGAGGGTCGAAGACTGGCCGATGTATTCACCTATCTCAAGGATTACCCCGATCCATTACGGTTCCTCGTTCTAAAGGTCAGAGAGGATGGTGAGACCAAATATGTGGGGTTCATCACCAACGATGTAAATATGACCCCCAGAGCCCTTCTCAAGATATACCGAAAAAGGTGGAGGATAGAGAATCTCTTCTCGGAATGTGATTTTCTCGGTTTCAATCTCCTGGTAAGCACGAACCTCAATGCCATCACAGCTAACCTGGCCTTGAAACTCATGGCCTTCAATTTAATGAGTGCCTTCCGCAACGATCTGGGCGGTGAATTCCTCTCAATGACCCCTGATCTGGTCCATCGGCACTTTCTAAGAAATGTGCAGGGTAAGGTAAAGCTGCATGGCGATTATATCAGAGTCGATGTTTTTGGGTTTGAACATCAGGATGCAGTCAGGCCACTCTTAGATAACCTTCAGGCAAAACTTTTGAAAAAGGGGCTTGATCCAAGGATACCTTGGCTGAATAACCATAGGATTTGCTTCAGATTCATGTAAATTTAAGAGGAAAGAGTCCATCTAATTAGGACTGAAATATTGCTGGGTATGAGAATGATCTTTCCCACATGCCCTGCGCTTTCCATAAGCCGATGCGCTTTGGCAGCCTCTGCGAGAGGGAAGGTTTTGTCAATCCTCGGTTTTACCTCTCCCGTTTCAATCTTCGGCCATACCTGCTCCTTCAGTTGCCTGGCGATTTCCGCTTTGAACGCATCCGGACGGCTGCGGAGCGTAGAGCCGGTGTAAACCAGTCGCTTCAGCATGATTGGCATCAGATTGATGTTGACTTTAGATCCCAGATTGAAGGCCAGTTGCAGGATTCGGCCGTCGGGCGCCGATGCCTTGATATTGCGCTCAATGTATTCGCCACCGACGATGTCGAGGATAACGTTGGCGCCCTTCGTCTCATTTCTGATGACCTCGACGAAGTCTTCCTCATTATAATCGATGACCCGGTCGGCGCCGAATTTTTTGCATGCCTCGCACCTTGCCGCAGGGCTGTCAGTTGCAAAGACACGGGCGCCAAATGCCTTTGCAAGTTGAATCGATGTCGTCCCCAGGCCGCCGGCGCCGCCATGGACGAGGAAGGTCTCTCCCGCTTTCAGGCCGACTCCCATGAAAACGTTGCTCCACACGGTAAAGAATGACTCTGGTATCCCTGCCGCTTCAATCATGTTCAGCCCCTTTGGAACAGAAAGACAGTGCGGCGCCAAAACAGTACAATATTCAGCATACCCTCCGCCGTTGGAAAGAGCGCAGACTTCGTCTCCGGGAGACCAGCCTTTGACATCATCGCCAACGGCTACGATGGTGCCTGAAATCTCAACGCCGAGAAGGTCTGACGCCCCCTTTGGCGGCGGATATAATCCCTTTCGTTGTACGATATCGGGACCGTTTACACCGGCAGCAGCAACCTGAATCAAGACTTCTTGCGGTTTCGGTTGCGGTACGGGTCTGCTTCCGGTTGAAAGGACTTCGGGACCACCCGGTTCGCTGATTTCGATGACCTGCATCGTTTCCGGTATTTTTGCCGTCATCTTACGTTTTCCTCCTTTATATCTGAAATCTTAAGAGCTTTTCTCGATCCAATGTAGCGCCCAGACCGGGAATCATGGGTACCTTTACCCATCCTTTATCGATTTGAATAGGTTCGGTAATGATGTCCTCCACCACTTTCAGCATACCCGTTGTTTCGATGGGCATCATGACATTCGGTAGAGCCGCGGCAAGGTGAATCTCGCTTAAGGAGTTGATGCCGAGGGTAAAACCATGTCCCAGCACGCATTTTAATCCGAGCGAACCGGCAAGCCAGATCATGCGGCCTGTTCCGTAGATTCCACCGTTTTTCATCACCTTTACTTTAACGATATCTGCGGCCCCCTTTTCTGCCGCAATGACGATGTCCTTCGGACCCACAATGCCTTCATCGGCCATAATCGGAACATCCACCGCTTTGCGCACCCGCGCCATCCCGTCCCAATCTTCCCGAGGCACCGGCTGTTCACAGTAGAGAATGTGGTATGGCGCAAATCCTTGAATGGCCTTGATTGCCTCGTCGGGAGTGTATCCTTCATTTGCGTCGAGACGCAGGTGCACATCCGGTCCCACTGCCCGCCGGATGGCCCGAATGCGCTCGACGTCTTCTTCCACACCCGCTCCGACCTTTATCTTCAATGTCCGGTAACCCTTCTCCACCCACTCTGCAGCCCTGTTCGCCCCCTCTTCGGGAGACATATGGCCGATCCACGATGGTATGAGGGATACCCTTTCACAGACAGGTCCCCCGAGCAGTTGACAGACCGGAATACCCAGGTCTTTGGCGGCAAGGTCCTGAAAGGCCATCTCCAAGGCAGCTTTTGCATGGTAATGCCCTTGCAGCACGCGATCCATATCGCTCAGACGGAGGACTATGTGCCGCGGGTCCTTATGCATCACGGCGGGGATCAGTGCATCATTTAGACAGGCGACGATTTCTTCCGGCGTCTCCGTCGAATATTTTGGAGAAGGATCCACATTCCCCAAACCGACCATGCCTTCGTCAGTAGACACTTCGATAACCACCGATACCTGGTGGGTTCTCGATGACTGGGATGTGGTAAACTTCCCTTTCAACGGGACACGCACCGTAAAGACATCAACATTGGTAATCTTCATAGATCAGTGCACTCCTCATCGGTACATGTATCATCAATTTAATAAACGGGTTCACATTGTACATGATATGCTATCACACTTCGCAACGCCCAGACTACTTAATTTAAAAGAGCATATAAGGTCAAATTATAAATCATAATGATGCTCATAATGGTATTTTATGAATGTCGGTCGGCTCAGTATTGGCGGTACCGAAGGTTAGAGGGATAGAGGAGACGAGGAGCAGAGGCTCCTTGTGGATGAGTTGCCTGGAGAGTTTCGAATGGTTTCCTGCCTTGCCGGCAATCCCTATGTCGACTTCGCCCTCGAGGATTTTATCGATCACATAATCGGAATTGCCCAGACGCAGGTCGATCTCAATCCCCGGATATTTATTGTTATAGAGTCTAATGATATTGGGTAGATAGTATGTTCCCATTACGTTCGAGGAACCGATGGCGATCTTCCCGTGCTCCATGCTCTGTTCCGATTCGAAGAGGGCAAGGATTTCCCCGTAGAGATTAAACAATCTGTCGGTATACGCTATAAGGGTATTGCCCTCATTGGTGAGGCGGACCTTTTTCCCTTGACGGTCGAAGAGCCTGATGCCGAGGGAGTGTTCGAGTAGCTGGATCTGCTTACTCACCGCAGGTTGCGTAAGGTGCAGCGATTTGGCCGCTTTGGTAAAGCTGCCGGTCAATGCAACCCGGTGAAATGCCTTTAATTGATCGAATTTCATGACATGTCATTATGATGAGCAGTATATTTATAATATAGCCTTATATCTATTCTT
>JAHIHZ010000003.1 GCA_018899555.1 Patescibacteria group bacterium | reverse complement strand
ATCACACGCTGCCAAGTAGAAATGAAGCCTTTTGTGTCCTTGAATTTGTTAAATTGGCGCATTCCTTAGGTTCTCAAAGAGTGCAATATGTATCTGAACTTAGACAATAAAAAAGCTCTAACTTTTAAAGCTCTGAACGAGCTTTAAAAGAAAAGTGTTGGCTTTAAATCATAATTTCGAGCTTTTTCATCCATACTTAAAAACCCCTAAACGGGGTTTTTAAGAGTAGTGTTAGGTTTTAATCCTTTTTATTTTTGTTTTTTAACTATTCAATTATTTAATTAAATTAGAAAATAGTTTCTACTTTTTTGTTTTCTTGTTTTGTTGTTTTGTTGTTTTGTTGTTTTGTTGTTTCATTGTTTTCTTGTTTTCTTGTTTTCTTAAATTCATTCTTCCCTCTCCGGTTTTTCTAATGTAATTTGTTCAATCCCTATTTCTTTTCCCGTAATTTTTAAAACATCTTTATCAATCTTCTTTAGCTCCTTTCTTGAAAAATTAAAATGGTTTACGGTTGTTGCAAGTGATGTGCCAAGCTTCATATGATAATCATCATACGCTTTCAGATGTCTTTGTAATTCTTCAACATTTTTAATTATACTTTTTGCTGACTCCTCAACCTTAAAAGCTCTAAATCCTTGTAAAATTGTGTTCAGATAAGCTACAAATGTTGTAGGAGAAACAATTATTACTTTTTTATCTTTATATGCATACTCAATTAAACTTCTTGTGTTTACTTTAAGCGCGCCAACTTTATTGACAATCAAATCATAATAAATTCCCTCTGCTGGAATATACATTATTGCAAAAGGAAGTGTTCCCTCCTCGGGTTTTATATATTTTGCTGTTTCGTCTATTCTCTTTTTTAAATCATTTTTAAATTCCTTTTCAAGTTCCGCCTTTTTGCCTTCGTTGTCTTCGTTCACTATCCTGTTGTAATTATCAAGTGAAAACTTTGCATCAATAGGAATAATCCCGTCTTTTGTTTTTATAATAGCGTCAACAATGTCTCCGTTGCTGAATTTATATTGGAATTCATAAGCAGTCGGAGGAAGAATATTGTTTAAAATTAATTCAAGGCCCGCTTCACCAAGATTTCCTCTTTGTTTTTGATTTGTTAAAACTTTTTCAAGATTTTGAAGTTGTTCCGTCATATCAAAGACCTGCTTATTGGTCTCTTTTATTTCCGTCATCTCTCTTGTGAGATTTAAAAGTTTTCCTGTGATATTTTCTACAAGTCTTTGGGACTCTCCGAATTGTGTTTTTATTGAATCGTTTACTATTTTTGAAGATTCTCCAAGTTTGTTATCAATTGAATTAACAAGACTGCTTAATTGATTCTGTAAAAGCAAAAATCCCTGATTTTCGTTTTCTTTTTTATCGTCAGGATTCTTCCTAAAAACAAAATACCAAATGAGCCCCCCGTTAAGAAGTAGCAGTAAAATTAGAATTATCCAGATAAAAGTTTCCATTTATTTATATAGTAGCACGAATTTTGATTTTATAATTTTTTCTCCAAAAAATGAAATACTTGGCTAATTCTATTGTAAATAGGTTAAACAACGCAACAAATAAGATAACTGCGAAAACAAAATTATCTAAAATAGTTAATTGGAGAAGTTCTCTTAAAAACGGCAAGGTAAAAACACAGAATAGCGCAATTATGCTAAGCATTATGGCTATGTTTAAAAATTTGTTTGATAGAAGATTTATTTTCCATATTGGTAATTTCAGGTTTTTTATAGAAAATGAAAATAATATTGAACTAATGGAAAGTGTTATAAACATAATCGTTCTTAATTCTTCTATTGGAATTTCAAAAGATCTTAAAACTATAAAGAGAACGAGTGTAAAAAGGCCTGTTATCGATCCTGTGGCAAATATCATTTTTTTAATGTTTTTGTTTATTAAATTTTTAGACGCGTGAAGATTTGGGTTTCTTTTCATTATGTCCTTTTCCGCAGGCTCAAAGGCAAAAGAAAAATTTAAGAGACCCTCTCCAATTATATTTATCCACAAAATCTGCGCAGGCAGGATCGGTAACGGAATAGAAAAAATTAACGCTCCCATAATTAAAAATACCTCTCCAAAATTTACAGATGTAAGGTGTAAAATAATTTTTTTTAAATTATCCATAATTCGCCTCCCCTCCTGAATAGCTTTTACTATTATAGAAAAACTATCATCCAATAAAATTAGATCCGACGCTTCCTTGGCCACTTCCGTGCCAGAACCGACCGCAATTCCTATATCAGCATTCTGTAATGCGGGGGCATCATTTATACCGTCCCCTGTCATCGCCACAATTTCTTCGTTGTTTTTTAGAACTTTAACTATTCTTAACTTTTGAGAAGGTAATATTCTTGCAAAAACACTATTCTCTTTCAGAATTCTTAACAATTCTTCATCATTATATTTTTCAACTTCATTTCCAAGAACAACTCCCGCATTTTTTCCGCTTATACCGGAATCCTTTGCTATCTTAAGCGCTGTTTCGGCGTTATCTCCAGTTAACATAATTACTCTGGCTCCAGCATTTCGGGCTTCTCTTATAGAACTTCTTACATCCAATCTAATCGGGTCACTAAAACCTATCAACCCCATAAAGACAATGCCGTCTATTTTTTTTCTATCCACCAAATTATTATCACGAGGTATTTTTTTAAGATTTGTGTCTTTGTATCCAATAGCTATAAACCTTGCCCCCTCACCGCTCATTTTCTTCTGTTTGTCCAAAAAAGATTCCCTCATTTCCTCCGTAAATATTTCTGCGTTGCCGTCTTTATAAACAAAAGCCGATTGATTTAACAAAAACTCCGGAGAGCCGCTAAAATACATCTTATTTTGCGGTATTTCTGGACATTCATTCAACGAAACCGCAAAGCTATTTTCCGAATTGAACGCAAAAAAATCAATTCTTTTATCTTTCTCCAGAAGAACTTCTTGACTTATTCCTTTTTCTAAACCCTCCATGACAATTGCCTTTTCTACCGGTCTCCCGTGAATAATGAGCTCGTTTTCTTTTTCTTTCTCAACTTCCTCCACAAAAGCGTCAGATGACAAAACCGCCATTTTCAAAAGTTTTTTTTGAGAGAGTTCAACTGATTCCTTGTTTCCCGTTTTTTGGATAAAATCTAATGTTATAAAATCTGTTGCTTTCATTCTTGCCTGTGTTAGTGTCCCTGTTTTATCGGTTAGTATCACGGTTGTGCTTCCTAATGTTTCCGCTGTAAGAATGTTTTTTACAAGACCACCCGCTTTCAAAATTTTTTCCATTCCTATTGCTAAAACAACAGTGAGAGCGGCGGGCAATCCTCCTGGTACAATGCTCACGGCTATTGCTATTGCCAAAAATAGCATATTAGAAATAGATTCACCCCTTATTATTCCTAAAATCAAAATTATTATCATTAAAATAATCGCAATATAAGAAATGAGAGTAGCAATATTTTTTATATTTTTTTGTATCGGTGTTTTTGTTTTATTTTCTTCCAAGAGAGATTTTGAAATATGCCCAAACTGAGTACTATCTCCGATGTCCACGACAACACCAACCCCTTGTCCAGAAGAAACCAGTGTTCCCATCCAAGCCATATTATTCTGTTCAGTTATTGGTAGGTCTTCATGAATTACATTTGTATTCTTTTTTACACTCAACCATTCCCCCGTGAAAACCGATTCGTTTATTTGTAAATCGCTACTTTCTAATATCCTTATGTCAGCTGGTATGCTCATACCGGATTCAAGTATAATAATATCCCCAAGAACTACTTCCACAGATTCAACAACCATTTTTTTGCCATCACGAATTACCGTCGCATATTTTTGTTGAAGTTTGTTTAATTTATCAAAAGCACGGCTGGCTTTTTCCTCCTGAAATGTACCAATAAGAACATTTATTAACATTGCCAAAAAAATAACTATTGAATTAAGAAATTCCTGTAAAAATATTGTCGTCACTCCGGCGATTAAGAGAATCAAAATTAATGGATTTTTAAATTGTTTAAAAAATTTACCCAAAAGACCATAATTATTCTTCTTGGTTATAATATTCTTTCCATATCTTTTTTGAATGTCCTCAACGCGTCCGCATGATAGCCCGGTTAAAAAGTTAGTATTTAGACGCACCTCAAGCTGTTTTGGCTCAATTTGAGACCATTTTACGACATGGTTCGTGGTTTTAATTCCACTTTTTTGTTCTTCTTTTTCTGACATAAAATATTTTAAAATAAATTACTCACCCAATTTGAATTCTACAAAACAAGATCATCCAACGAATTCTTTAAATAGGGGTTTACCCAGTACCACTTTTGCATTTTTGTTCTTGAATTTTTGAGATAAAAAATTTCTTCAAATTTTTTAATCTTAAAATTCTTTACAAAAACACAAAAGTAGTGCTGGGTAAATTATACCAGATTATAAATATGGCTTGAAATAATATTTCACGATATAATATTAATATTAAACGACTAAATCTACTAAAGTATGTTACATAATCAAATCAAAGAAGAAATAAAAATAGCGATAAAAGCAAGGGAGGAGTTGCGCTTATCGGTGTTGCGAGGAATGCTTGCTTCGTTTGTAAACGAGTTGGTTGCTACAAAAAGAAAACCTGATGAAATTTTGCCAAACGAAGATGCCCTGACCGTAGTCAAAAGATTGGTAAAACAAAGAAAGGACTCTTTTGAACAATTCCGTGCAGGTAGACGAGAAGATTTGGCGTCAAAAGAGGAAGCCGAATTAAAAATTTTAGAAAAATATTTACCTGAAATGATGTCTTATGAAGAAATTGAAAAAGTTATTTTGGCAAAAAAAGAAGAACTGGGTGTTGCTGATAAATCAAAAATGGGAATTTTAATGGGTGCTGTTATGAAAGAACTGAAAGGAAAAGCCGACGGAGGTGATGTAAAAAAAATTATTGAGAAATTGTTTTTGTTTTAATTTAAAAATAAAAAAATTGCAAGCACAAAACTAAGAGACCAGCTCTTTTGAGTTTTTTTCTAGAAATGTTTGTCATGTTTTTATAATTTATTATTTAACTATAATAAAATAAAAATAAAATTGGATCCAGATATTCGCCTGTCCAGTTAACTGGACACTTTGAACTTCACATGGTCGTTTTCTCACATATTTGTATTTAGAGGTCACTTGGGTGCTCCGCACCCAAGTGAATGATATATCTGTCCAGTTAACTGGACAGTGGATATTATAACTTCCACTTGGAGGCTTCGCCTCCAAGTTTGGCTTCCAAGTTCTACACAAGAGCAACGGCTCCACAATTAGGGGTTTATTTAAAGCCATACTTTTACCTCTTT
>JAHIHZ010000002.1 GCA_018899555.1 Patescibacteria group bacterium | reverse complement strand
GAAAAATGTCCCCAAGGACATTTTTCATCCACACTTAAAAAGCCCTAAATGGGCTTTTTAAGAGTAGTGTCAGGTTTTAGTCCACATATTTTTTGTTTTTTTAGAAAAATGTCCCCAAGGACATTTTTCATCCATACTTAAAAAGCTCCGGGGGAGCTTTTTCATTCTTTTCTTAAAAACAACGGCTCTGGCATTTTTTTGTCTTCAATAATTTTTTGAATTTTTTGTGCAGTTTCTGGCATTACTGGTTCAAGTAATTTTGCAATTTTGTATAAATCAAAAACGAGTTCAGAGATAATTTCTTTTGCTTTTTTTTCATCAGTTTTAATAAGCTTGAATGGTTGTGTGTCTGTAATTTTTTTATCCATCTCACCTATCTTGTTCCAAATCAAATCAAGAGCTTTATTAAATTCAAATTTTTCAAAATAACTTTTATATTTTTTTAATTCAGAATCAGAGTTCGTCTCCCAAATGTTTTTTAGTTCATCAACTTTTACAGAAACATCATAATTAACACACATTTTAACAACTCTGCTAACTAAATTCCCTAAACCGTTTGCGAGACCTGCATTATATCCTTCTTTAAATTTTTCAGGAGAAAAATTTGTGTCTTCAAAGGGATGAATGTGACGAATTAAATAATATCTAACAGCATCGGTCCCATATTCATTAAAATAATAAAACGGGTCTGTAATTCTCCCTGTGTTCCCGGCACTTTTGCTTATTTTTTCTCCAGATTCGGTAAGAATAAACCCGTGAATCATTATCCGTTTTGTTGTTGGCAAACCGGCAGAAAGTAACATCGCCTGCCACATTGCAGATTGCTGTCTTAGGTTGTCTTTACCTGCAAATTGAATTCCGGGCCAAAATTTTTCAAACTTTTCTTTATCTTCTGGCCATCCAAGTGTTGATATATAATTTATAAGAGCATCAAACCAAACAAACATAACCTGATTTTCATCTCCGGGAACCGGCGCTCCCCAAGGCATTTTCTTTTTCAGCCGCGAAATACTAAAATCCATTAATCCATTTTTGACAAACGACTTTATTTCATTAAATCTAAAATCAGGAGTAACAAAATCAGGATTTTCTTCATACAGGTCAAGTAGTGCGTTTTGATATTTTGAAAATCTAAAAAAATAATTTTCTTCTTCAATTATTTCTAATTCTCTATTTGGGTGTTCGTGGCATTTGTTGTTTACAAGTTCTGAGTCAGTTTTTTCAAGCTCACAACCAACACAATATTTAACTTTATAATTCTTTTTATAGATATCTCCATTTTTTAAACACCTATTCCAAAACTCTTTAGTTGCGCTTAAATGATGTTCATCCGTTGTCCGAATAAATGCATCATAACTTAAATTGAGGGCTTTTTTTAAATTATCAAATTTTTTGGCGTATTTATCAACATATTTTTGTACATCAATACCTTCTTCTTGCGCTTTCTTATAAATTTTTAAGCCATGCTCATCCGTCCCTGTATTAAAAAAAACATCAAACTCTTCAAGCCGTTTGAGTCGCGCTATTATATCGGCTTGAACAACCTCAAGAGCAAAGCCGATATGAGGATCGGCATTCACATAAGGTAGTGTTGTTGTTAAATAAAACGGTCGCTTATCCATAAAAAATTTAAAATTACATTGTTTTATTCTGGACACTTTTCATTCATTTCGTGTAATTTTTTCTTTCTCATATCAATATCATTTGCGTATTCCATAAAAACTGCGGCCAAAGGAACAGATAGGAGCATTCCGATGAAACCCGCTAACTTTGCTCCGACTACAAGAGCTATAATCACAACAAGCGCGGGAACTCCGATAACTTTTTTTACCACTAAAGGATAAATTAAATGATTTTCAAATTGTTGAATTATTATATATAGACCGACAACCATCAAACTTAATGTTATTCCGCCGTCCAAAAATGCTATCGCAATAGCGGGGATACTTGATAAAACCGGGCCAAAAAGAGGAATTATCTCAAACGCCCCAGCAAGAATTGCCAAAAGAAGGGCGTTTTCAATCCCGAGTATTGTTAATCCTAAATAGACCAAAACACCTACAATCACAGCCAATATTACTTGCCCCTGCATCCATCTTCCTATTTTCTTTTGAGAACGGCCCCATAGATCTATTACATATTTTTCATGTTTGAACGGGGTTACTATTCTTAAAAAGTTCTGTATCCCTTTTTCTTGAACAGCCAAGTAAAAGGAAATGACTATAACAAGCACAAAACTTAATGCCCCACCGAAAATCTTACTGAAAATTGAAACTATATTCCCAGAAAGATTTGCTACAAGAGTTTGAAGTTGTAATATTATATCTGAAAAAGATACGGTTTTTGAAAGATTCCCTAAGGTACTACCCGAACCAAAATAATCACCGGTTATTGAATCTATATTTAAAGATTTTGTAATTTCTGGCGCCTTTATAATAATATCTATGATTTCATTTAAAATCGGAGGAATAAGAAAGTAAAGAATACAAAAAGTAAAAATAAAAATTGTTAAATACATTATTATTACGCCGAGCACTCTTGGTATGTGTAGTTTCTTGTTAAACCACAATGTTGCAGGTTCTATCGCAGAAGCTATAACTACAGCAGCCAAAATAAGAAGAACTAAATCTCTCAAAAAATATAAAGCAACAAATAAAAGCACTATTACTATAGCCTTAACTATAGTGCCTGATTCGATTTTTATTGCTTGGCTCTCTTTTTCTTTATTCATTTTATTTTAATAAGATTTATATAAATTTCATAATATCACAATAATTTTAAAAACTCTAAACAAATTTTAAAGAAAGGTGCCAATTTTAAAATCTCTGAATGAGATTTTAAAGTAAAGTGCTAGAATTTGTTCATATTTTGAGGTTTTTAATCTACCTTGATTAAATATATTTCACCCAAATAAAATAACCTTTCAGATTTCGCGGGGTAAATATTTAACTATAATAAATAAAAATCATCCACATAGTACATTATACATAGTATACATAGGAATTTCTTATGTATTCTTTTAACTTAGAGCTCAAAGCGCCAAGTTGGTGAATTGAGATAATATCTTATAGATAAAAGCTATTCTAATGTTCTTAAGAACATTAGAATAGCTTTTATTTTCTTTTCTTATTAAATCCGGTTTTTATTCGCTAATTTTACTTATCTCCCGACGGGAGATAAGTAAGGTTTTTGGTGGCTCCGCCACCAAGTGAAGGAAAAGAGAAAAGAGAAAAGCCAAAGAAAGGTTCCTGACACTTTTTCACACCTTTTCTTCTGACACCTTTTCTTTTTTTTTAGTTTTTTTGTTTTATTGCCCCAGTATCACCATCCTTTAGCTGGGCTACCTGCCTGCGGTAGGCAGGCGGAGTAAATTTTCTTGTTTTTATGATTTTAACCTGTCCCGTAGTGAGCTTTGCTCTACTACTTGGATGATTTTATGATTTTATTGAACAATAATCCCATCTCCGGCTTTATATTTTTGGTCTGTCTTTAAATTTGTAGTTAATTGTCTGTTATCAACTCTTATTTCACTATCAGTAAATGTATCCATTCCTCTAAATGTTATGCTATCAACAAGAACCTGTTCTGAACCAACATGCGACAAGCTCGGAATAAAGGCAATCTGAAATTGAATTTCTTTTGCTTCTTTTGAATAACCAACGCCTCTGTATAAATCACCAATTTTCCATTCCACTTCACCTCCTATCGGATTAAAACTAATTCTTTCATCAGAAGGACTGGACACCCCCATCCATCTTACATAAGGAGGAAGTGTCATACTTATTTTCCCATCAGCAACATCATTTAATGAATTTGAAACAGAGAGAATTACTGTATAAGTCGTCTCACTACCGACTTTTGGCGGTAGCGGACCGCTATTGATAAGTTTACCAGAAAAATATGTTACCCTGGAATTTAACAAAACATTTGAAGAAATTACAACCTTTCTTGATAGTGTGGTCATTATATCTCCCGATGCATCACCCCCACCCCCTAACCTTGAACCACTTATTGTTATCTCCATATTAATTTCCGGCGCCTTTTTAAGTATGTTATTTATAGAACTAAGAGATTTAAAACTGAAACTTGCTGTTCCACCACCCCCGGGTTTAATAGACCCAAATCCGCTATTATTTCTTTTGTCCCAAGAAATGGTATTGTCGGCTGAATTATAAAATCCATTTATGGAGGTTATTGATGCTTTGTCTAATATGTCGCCGATTAGTTTAACTTTTAATATTCCATTGGTCACATTCGTATTCAAATTATTACTCCAGGAAACATCCACACGAACAGTATCGCCGGCATTCGTTACATAATCGCTTGAAGTGGAGTCCCTATTAATTACCGCGTTTAAACTTATAAAAGATTTCTTTATCGTTATCTGCTCTAAATAACTTATAAAATTTACTTCAATGGTTTTTTCATCATTTTCTTTTTTTACTCCTAAATTAAATCTAAATGTTCTTTTTTCTTCATCCTGTCCAGTAATTGTTCCCCTTATATAAATCGTTTTCTTTTCTAATGGCTTTAAATCCAAACTCCAAAGATTATCCGCAAAAGATGCGTCTGGTGTAGATTTATTTGGTTTGAAACCAAATGGGAACTCTGCTTCTAAAAGCAAATCGTTTATTTCATTTTCAGAATTTGATTTAATATCTACTTTAAATTCAATTTCCTGTCCAGAGTTTGTTTCCTTTGGTGAAGAAATTAACAATGACACTGGAGAAGAATTTATTTCTATTTCATAAATTTTTTCTTTATAAAAAATCGCATTGGAATTTGGGACGCGATATTCAATCCCTATTTTTATCGTTTTCTTATCCCCCTCTTTCCCAAACAAAATTGATTTTACAACTGTCGTTTTTTTCTCACCAGATTTTATAGTTTGCAAAGATTCTCTTTGTCTTTTAAGAGTCGTTTTTATATCTGTAGCAAATCTACTGCCATCTGGATATTCAACTAATAAATCTGCTGTTTCCAGATTTACAGGATTTTTATTTAAAATATCAATTTCAAGAGACAAAACCTCCCCCGCGCCGATCGACGCGGGACCAGATAGTTCTATTTCTATATTGTCAGACGAAATATTACTACCACCACCCTTAAAAGAAAGATAGGCGAAAAGTATAGAAAACAATAAAAATATTATGGCAATTATAAATACTTTATTTAAGGTTGATGTTTTTTTGACCTGGGCCATATTATTTATGTTTAGTGTTTCGCCGTTCCGAAAGATGTCCGATGGAGAGCCCCAATCTGATTTTAAATCATATTCTTTTAGTTTCAAATCTATATTTCTTCTAATTTTATTAATCCTTGTTTTCCTTGAATAAAGGCGGTTTCTAAGATTTTCTATTTTACTTTTGTAGTCACTTGATTCCATTTGGTGATAATTATAACACGAAAAATAGCGCAAATCTCAAAACTCAAAGCTCAAAACCACAATTAAAAACTCCAAAATAAAAACATACAAACAAGAAAATTTATCCCGTAGCTTCGCGAAGCGAGTGATAAGAGACAAAAAAAATTATGGATGAAAAATGCCATTACGGGCATTTTTCATTTAAAGTTCTTGCATTGCGAGATTTATCTCTTTTAACATTTCTTTTTTTATTCTTTTTATATTATTCATGGTCTCATCACTAAAATCATCAACTTCAAGTAAATTTCCAAAGTTTTTATTTTCACCTAAATAGCCAGACGCGTGCAAAATCTTCATAACAGTCAGTAATTCGGCAGAGCTCAGTTTATCTTTATTATTTGTATTTTCTGATTTCAAAAATTTATATAAATACCAAACCGCATCAAAGAAAGCAGTTTCTTTTTCTTCTTCAACCAAAAGTTTTCTTATTAGAGAAACTACCCTTATAAATAAACTGAGTTTTTCTTTCTGTCTTGAAAAATTATAAAAAATGTTCTCAACTGGAGCAGCGTTTGTTATTTTCCAAATGTCTCTTCCCTTCACAAGCGAAATCTTTGAAAATGAAAGCGTCTGTAAACCGAACTTTTGTTTTGATTCTGTTTTGCAAACACCCTGCGCTATTGCTTTTATCAATCCAAAATCTCTTGTGAGAATAAAATAAATCCTGTTGGATTCTCCAAAAATTCTACTTTCTATAATTAAACCACTGGTTGTGTATATTTGGTACATAAGATAAAAACTAAAATCTCCCCGAACCACAAATTCGTGAATTTGGCTACGGGGCAGGCAAATCTAATATCTTAAATCTTTTTAAAAAACTATATTCTGTCTTTATTCACCATCTCTTTTTATGTCAATCTTAAATCTTATCCCGTTTATATTAAACTCTTCACCGCTGTTGTCTTTATCAAAAATTATTTCTTTCAGAGATGCTGTTTTTTTAATTTTTGATTCATATTTCTTGATTATTTCCTGTCCTACAGCTGTAGTTACTGTTGAGGATATCGCAAACATATTCGGTGTAAATCCTTTCTTTTTTCTCATATCTTGAATCTGCCTCAACAAATCACGCATTATCCCCTCTTGGATTAATTCTTCTGTTAATTCAAAATCTATTTCCACACCATCTTCCTCTAATTTTTTATCAAACAAAACTTCTTTTACATTAATCTCATCCTTTATCAATTCTAAATATTCTTTAGCGTCTTTGAGAGATTTTTTACCAAACCTCAATGACTGCAACGGCTGACGAACTTTAATTTTTGCTTTCATTCTTTTTTCAAGAGCAAGAGTCACAAGATTCCTCACACTTTCCATTAACTCAATAACTTCTTCCTGCTTTATTGCTTCTTTGCTTTCTTGTTTTCTTGTTTCTGGCCACTCGCACAAATGAACACTTTCTGGTTCAGAACCCATTTTTGTTTTTTGATAAATTTCTTCCGCGACAAATGGCATAAATGGAGCAACAATTTTTGAAAACTCTTTTAACACATACCTCATTGTGTATAGAGCCATTTGTTTATCTTCGCAGTGTTCTTGTTTCATCCTATCCCGAGATCTTCTTGTATACCAAACAGACAAATCATCAACAAAATTCATTATCGGTCTTGATGCCTTATCAATCTCATAATTATCTAACCCATTTGTAATTTGAAAAATTAGTTCATTTAATTTCGCCAAAATCCATTTATCCAAAATATTATTATTATCTTTTTTAAAATCATCCTCCAAATTTTCAGAATAGAGATTGTAAAAATTAAATACATTTTTAAACCTTGTAATAAGTTTTTTCACGATTTCATCTACTCCCTTTTCAGAAAAGTTTAAATCTTCTGCTTTCATTACCTGAGATGTTGCCAAATAATACCTAATCGCATCACTCCCATATTTATCAAACATTAACATTGGATCGGGGTAATTATTAAGTTTTTTTGACATCTTCTTCCCGTCTTCCGCTAAGACAATTCCATTTACTATTACATTCTTAAATGTTTCGCTATTTTTAAGTGCCGTTGAAAGTATATGTAAATAATAAAACCACGCTCTTGTTTGATCTAACCCTTCTGCAATAAACTTGGCTGGAAAATTTTTTTCAAACTTTTCTTTATTTTCAAAGGGGTAATGAATCTGTGCATAAGGCATAGAACCTGATTCAAACCAACAATCCAAAACATCTGGGATTCTTTTCATTTCACCTCCGCATTTTTTACATTTGAAAGTAATCTTATCTATATTATGTTTGTGAATATCAATTTTTTTAGAATAAAGCATCTTTAAAGATCCTTTTTCCGGATACCAATCATTTCTATATGCTTTCATGCGATCAATTTCTTGAATAATGCTGTAAATAAACTGAAGTGGATCACCATGAGAAACAATGACAATGTTTTTATTTTGATATTTTTTATTTATCTCTTCCAAGAAACTGCTGCATCTTTTTCTGGCATTGTCTTCTGTTTCAACACCGAATTCTTCCCTTTTTTTCAGTATTTCTTTCGGCCATGTCGGAAAAATAATATCAAATTCCTCTTGTCTTTTACCATCAAATTCTCCTTGTCCGAATTCACCCAATCGCTTATCTAAAATAATTTCTAATTTCAATTCTTTTGCAATTATTTCCGCCGTTTCCTTTGTTCTTAAAAATGGGGAGCTAAAAATAAGATCGATTTTTTCTCCTTTAAAACTACTTGCTGTTTTTTTTACTTGCTCGCGCCCGTTTTTTGTTAAAGGATAATGATTTTTTTTCAAATCAGAATTTAAAATATTTTTTACATTATTTTCCGCTTCTCCGTGCCGCACTAAAAATAATTTATTCGGACTTCCAAATTTTTCTCTAATTTCGTCAACAGATCCAATAACTTTCAACTCTTTACACTTCTCGCAACGCCAAATAGGCATAACAGACCCCCAAAATCTTTGTCTTGAAATTGACCAATCTTTTGCGCCTTCAAGCCAATTACCAAATCTCCCTTCTTTTATATGTGACGGTATCCAATTTATATTTTTTGCTGTTTTTAAAGCATTCTGCTTAATTTCCGTAATATTAACAAACCAAGAGCTTGTCGCGTAATTTAATAAAGGAGAATCGCATCTCCAACAATGCGGGTATGAGTGTTCAAATTCTTCTGTACTAAAGACAAGTTTTTTTTCTTTTAAAAATTTTATAATTTTCTTGTCAGTGGACCTTGAATCGTCTTTTGGTTTTACTTCTAATCCGGCAAAATCCCTAACCTCTTCTGCAATTCTTCCATCCATTTTCAGATGTTGAATAAAAGGCAAATTCTTTTCTTTACCCAAATTCATATCATCATCTCCAAATGCCGGTGCAATGTGAACAACGCCCGTTCCATCTTCTGTCGTAACAAAATCACCGGCATAAATCTGCCAGCCATTCTCTTCGTTTTGTAATCCCTTGCCGACATAATAATCAAAAAGTGGTTTATATTTCTTCCCTTCCAATTTTTTTCCCTTCATTTCCTCAAGAATTTCATATTCAGAATTACCCAAAACTTTTTCTATTAAATTTTTAGCTAAAATAAAAAATTCGCGCCCATTCGCTTTTAATTCGCTCTCATTAGCGAGTAGTTTAATTTTTATATAATCTATATCTTTTCCAACCGCCAATGCAACGTTCCCCGGTAATGTCCACGGAGTAGTCGTCCACGCTAATATGTATGTGTTGGGTTCATCTTCTAACTCAAACTTAAATGTTCCCGAAATATCTTTAATGTCTTTGTATCCTTCCGCCACTTCTGACTGAGAAAGCGTTGTTTCACATCTCGGGCATATGTGCATTGATTTATATCCTTCATAAATCAATCCTTTATCCCAAAGTTGTTTAAAAACCCACCAAACACTTTCCATAAAACTTAAGTCCATTGTTTTATAATCGTTTTCCATATCAACCCATCTTCCAAATCTTCCTATCACTTTTTTCCATTCATCCGCATACAACATAACCTTACTCTGACAAGTATTATTAAATTTTTCAATTCCAATTGCTTCTATTTCTTTTTTGCTTTTTATACACAACTCTTCTTCAACAATATTCTCTATCGGTAATCCGTGACAATCCCAACCCCATCTTCTATCCACATGATAACCCTTCATCGTCCAGTATCTCGGAACTATGTCTTTCATCAAACTTGCAACTATATGCCCATAATGAGGTGTCCCCGTTGCAAATGGTGGCCCATCATAAAAAATAAAGTCACCCTTTGGCGAAGATTTTTCTAAGGACTTTTGAAAAATATTTTCTTTATCCCAAAATTCTAAAATACGCTCTTCCTGAAGAGCTATCTCTGATTTTTTATTTATCCCGAGCGTGGTCGAGGAGTTTGCTTCTTTTTCAGTCATTATTGGACTGATTTTAACACAAAATTTTTATTTTTACATTTTTTCTGGTACTTTAATACCGAGAATTTCTAGACCATTTTTAAGAATAATAGAAACAGCTTTTGTTATTGCCAAACGATGTTGCGACCCTTTGTCGTCTCCAATAATTTTATTTGTAGCATAATAGGCATTAAATTCTGCAGCCAATTCAATTAAATATGTGACAATGTAATGCGGAGAATATTCCTCCCCAGCTCTTTTGGTCATTTCTGGAAATTTATAAATCATTCTCTCTAATTTTGTTATTTTTTTTTCTTCTGATGCAACTTTTGGTTTTTTATTATTGGCTTTTGCTTTTTCAATAACCGATTCTGCCCTTACGCATGTGTATTGAAGATACGGCCCAGAGTCCCCTTCAAATGAAATTGATTTATCAAAATCAAAAATAATATCTTTCCCTATTTTTTGTTTGAGTATTGAATACTTAATAGCCCCAATTGATATTATTTCTGATATTTTATTTTTTTCTTCTTCAGCCATATTGCGTTGTTCAATCACTTCCATAATTTTTTTAGACACTTCATCCAGAACAAATTCCGCTGTTATAACATCACCGGTTCTTGAAGACATTTTTCCTTTTGGTAGACGCATCATTCCATGCCCTATATGAAGTGTTCTTTCCGCAAGTTTTGGGAAAATTAAACTCATTACTTTTAGTAAAACCTTAAAATATTCATTTATTTCATTTCCTGTAATTACTATGGACTTTTGGTATTTGTATTTTCTATATTTTATTTTACTGAGACCGAGTTCCTTTGCCTCATATGTTGGTAGGCCATCGGAACTTTGAAATACACGGGTATGCAACCCATATTTTTCACCCTTAAAAATAATCGCCCCGTCGCTTTTTTCAAATATTCTTTTCTTCAAATATTCGTTTACAATTTCCTTTCCTAATTTTCCTGTATTACTTTCAAAAAAATAGTAATCAAATTTTGTTCCTAATTTTTTATATATTGTTTCAAAATAATCTAAACTTATTTTTCTTCCTTTTTTATATAATTCCTCAATTTCATCGTCGCTGTTTTCGTATATTTTTTTATTTATTTCATTAATTTCTTTTTTCGCTGTTTCGTTTTCCTTGTATGCCTTAGTCCCTATCATATACATACGGCTCAAAACAGTAATATTAATTTTGTCAGATGTAATGTTTTGTTTTTCCATTGCCCACATTACTTTTGCGACATGAAGACCGACATCCCCTTGATAATTTGCTCTTTTTAATTTAGCGCCATTCCACTCCATTAAACGAGCAATCGCCTCCCCTATTGTATTACTCATTAAGTGCCCGATATGAAATTCCTTGAACGGGTTTGGGTCTGTAAATTCAACAATTGTTTTTTGTCTTTTTAGAAAATTATTTTTCCCATAATTTTTATCTTTTTTTAAAATTTCTTTTAAATTATCCGCAAAAAAATCTTTTGAAAGATAAAAGTTTATAAAACCATTACCTGCAACTTCAATTTTTTCAATTTCTTTTGGTTTGTTCTTTGTTAATTCTCCTGCTATTTTTTCTGCAAATTTAATTGGATTTTCTTTCATTTTCTTCGCTTGAACCATGGCAAGGTTTGTTGAATAATCTCCATAGTTAAAATCTGCGGGATGTTCTAGCTCTATTTCATCAATAGAAATGGACATTTCTAAAAGTGTTTCTTTTATAAATTTCTTTATTTTCTCATCTATCATTCTAAATAGTATACAAAAAAAACGGATATTTTCATATCCGTTTTTTTTGTAATTTCTTTGTATTCTATTACTTTTCACTTGGAAGCGGAGCACCCAAGTGAATGATATATCTGTCCAGTTAACTGGACAGATTATAAATAAACAAATTCTACTAAAATTAAAAGTTCAAGATTTAAGATTCAATGTCTGTCCAGTTAACTGGACACTTTGAACTTCACATGGTCGTTTTCTCACATATTTGTATTTAGAGGTCACTTGGGTGCTCCGCACCCAAGTGAATAATATATCTGTCCAGTTAACTGGACAGTGGATATTATAACTTCCACTTGGAGGCTTCGCCTCCAAGTTTGGCTTCCAAGTTCTACACAAGAGCAACGGCTCCACAATTAGGGGTTTATTTAAAGCCATACTTTTACCTCTTT
>JAHIHZ010000008.1 GCA_018899555.1 Patescibacteria group bacterium | reverse complement strand
CTACCCGCACAAAAATGCGAAGTATTTTTGTGTAGGGTAGAAAAAGCAAATTTATTTGCTTTTGTGGGGAATCGAAGGATTTTCTATGTTGAGCGAAGCGAAACAAGAAAATCACCAAGCTTTATGTAATAAGCGATTCTCTCTGCCTACGGCAGACAGGCCTACCCGCACAAATGAAAACTCTCCAGTGGAGAGTTTTCATCCATAATTTTTTTTATTTTTAAGAAACATTCAAAATGTTCTTAAGGACATTTAAAAAAAACAAAAAAAGATTAAAAATCTCGTTCGGAAATTTTTAATTTATCCACAGAAACTATAAAAATTGGTGTTGAAAACTGTGGATAATGGTGGGGATATGTGTATAAAAGACATTTTATATTTTGTCTTTTAAATTCGGATTTTATAAATAGGTGGCTCTAAATAAGGTTTTTTATAAAAAAGACAGTATTATGATCAAAACATTCAAAAGACGGGTCGGAGACATAGGGGAAAATGTCGCTTGTAGGTTTTTGAGGAGTAAAAAATTTAAAATCCTTGAAAGAAATTATCTAAAAAAATGGGGAGAGATAGACATTATTGCAAAAAAGAAAAAAGACATTCACTTCATTGAAGTCAAAACTATTTCGCGAAATTTGGATGTCTCTGACCCCGTTAAATCCTGCTCCGCAGGTCTGTCTTTGACAGAATTTAACGGGGTAAATAAAAAAGACAACGAATATAGGGCAGAAGAAAATGTTCATCCGTGGAAAATAAAACGACTCAATCGCGCGATTCAATCATACCTGGAAGAGAATAATATTTCTGATGATATTGATTGGACACTTGATTTGGTTGTGGTCTATTTGGATTTAGAAAACAAAAAAGCAAAAGTTGATTTCTTAGATAATATTTTTTGAATGAAAAAGCAATCCAAATTGCTTTTTCATCCACGATTATTTTTTTATTTTTTTTAAAAAAGCAATCCAAATTGCTTTTTCATCCATACTTGAAAACCTCTAACTTTGAAAGCTCTAAATGAGCTTTCAAAGAAAAGTGCTAGGTTTTAAATCATAACCCTGAGCTTTTCAAGAGTAGTGTCAGGTTTTAGTTTGCATTTTTTTTATTTTTTTTAAAAAATGCTCCGGAAGAACGTTTAAATTTATAACTCGTTTTCTCGCGCCTCGCTTCGTTCGCAATTATTGCTTTGTGACATATCTCTCAAAAAAATATTTTACCCGTTCGTCAAAATCTGCTGGGAGTTCTCCATGGAGTCCTGTTTCCGGGAAATAAAATTCAGCGCGTTCGTTATTCCGCAATGCATTCATCAAAAGCTCTGCGTGGTGAAACGGTATCTGATCATCTTGTTTGCTGTGGATTATGAGAATTGGCGTTGAAAGATTTTGCGCCGCCACTTTCGGCGAGTAAACAGCATCAACATCCCAAAATGTATTGGCCCAAAATTTTATTAGAGGCACGAGCGCTTCGCGAATAATAGGAAGGTGTTTATATATATCTTTGCCTAGAAGCGTCAGGTCGGCAAATGACGCGTAAGAAACCACGGCGGCGATTCTATCATCTTTCGCGGCCTGCAAAATTGCCGTAGCGCCACCAAACGAAAATCCAAATACTCCCACTTTTTTAAATCCGCGCGATTCAAGAAAATCAATCGCTGCTTCCAAATCAAGACGCTCGTTTGTACCGAGAGTTGTGAACGAACCGCCCGATTTTCCAAAATAACGGAAATCAATTAAAAGAATATTGAAATCTTGGTGAAGTTGACTTGCCCTGAAAAGAAGGTCGCCTTTCTCTGCTGGATAACCGTGTAAAATGAGCAGAGCTGGCTTTTGGGGAGCTGGCGCGGGGATAAACCATCCGTCAATTGATATGCCGTCCTTTGTTGTAAGCGTAATTTCCTCAAATAGGAGATTATAATTCTCCGGAGTAAGTTCGCTTTCAATACGCGACGGATGAGTCACCAGCCACGCGCTCCAGAAACTTATGACAATGAAACTGATAATAAAAATAAAGATATATAAGATAATTCTTTTATTTTTTGTATGCATAGCCATTGAATCGTCTTAAAAATTCGTAGTATTTTGATTGATCGGGACTGTCGGGATTCGTCTACCTACGGCAGACCCCGGGGATTTTAAATTTTGTTTCACAAAATAAATAAAATCCCTTCAAATCCCGCCGTGAGCAAAGCAGTTTGCTCACTGCGCGCCTCACTTCGTTCGGGGCGCCGGGATTCGTCTGCCTACGGCAGACCCCTGGGATTTTAAAT
>JAHIHZ010000032.1 GCA_018899555.1 Patescibacteria group bacterium | reverse complement strand
TTACACTATTTCAGGAACGGTTACTCTTAATGATATTAACCAGACATATATGCCTATCAGGGCGGTTAAATATGATGACAATGGTAACTACACAGGGCAAGAATACGGTGGACAAACTGACGCTTCCGGAGTTTATTCAATCTCAATTCCTCCCGGAAAATACAGAGTTGACATCTGGACGCCGGAATTTGGAGAAGTTGAACTGACAGTTACGGATGAAGCAGTGAACAACCCAGCTAATGTTATAATTACTAACGCTAACAAAACTGGAAAAGATATAACAATTACTAGCGCAAGTTTAAAGACGATAACTCTTGCTTTCACAAATGGATCTGTTTCGCAGACCGCTATAATTAATATAGACGGCGTTTCTGGAACTCCGCCAAAGCCTACAGGGTTTAACAAAACAATTAAGCTTTCTACATCGGTGCCAAGTTCAAGTGTTAAATTGCCGGATGGGGATTATATGTTTTATATAAATGTTCCCGGATCAGGCGGATTTACTCCCACTGGAGGAAACCCTGTAACAGTTTCGGCAGACGCTACTGTAACATTTGTATTGCCTGACGGCGCAACCGAATTATTTACTGTAAGCGGAAAAATTACCGGCCCAGGCAATATTGAAGGCGCGTGGGTATGGATGGGAAGTCCAACAACAGGGGTTCATCTTGGAGACGCGACAGATAGTAATGGAGATTATACTATTACATTAAAAGCCGGAACTTACAAAATGGGCGTGGAAATGCCCGGGTTTATTCCGCAAACGCCGACTTCAATTGTAGTTTCGGCGGATGCTCCCGCTACGGATTATACACTCACAGCCGCCAATCAATTTATTACAGGAAGAATTTATGCCGATGCGAATAGCAATAACAGTTATGATTCCGGTGAAGCGGTCGCTAATGGCTGGGTGTGGGTGGAAGAAACAACCACTAAAAAAATCGCAGGCGCGCCGACAGCTCTTGATGGAGTTTTCTCAATAGGAGTAGGCGATGGAACTTATATTCTAAGAGGCGCTGCCGAAGGTTATGCCGAGACAAAATTTGGAAGTCCTGTAACTACGAGCGGTTTAGGAGCTTCAAATAAAAACATAAAATTAACGGTTGACGCGAATTGGAGTTCAAAGTTGAAATCAAAACCGATGACGCCGGCTTCCGGAGGAACAATGGATGACAGCCTTAGCGCCGGAACCGGAGTTAAGCTTGTTGTTCCGCCAAACGCGCTTGGCAGCGGCACTTCTTCGGGAAATATAAAAACGAATGAAGTAAGCAGTGTTTCCAAAACAAGTTCAGCCCAGCCTCTTGGCGGAAAAGGAAAAGAAATCACGGCGCAGAATAATTCGGGACAAGCAATCACGACTTTAAACAGCGACATAGAAATAGAATTGAATTATTATAAGGAAGATATTACAGAAGCGGGGCTTGTTGATTTTACCAAGCTGAAAACATTAACTAATTCATATTGGGATACATCAATCGGAGACTGGGTTCCTATTTCCACAACCAAAAAAGCGTATACAAAAGCGGTAGGCGCGGCCGCTAACGCGGAATGGACAACACAAACGAACTTTGACACTTTTGCTGACGCTCTTGCAGGCAATGCGAATACTTACGGCGACTATAAAATAACGCTTAAATCAACAACCGGACATCTTACCATTTTCGGCGCCACAACTCCCTCTGACTTAATCGCGCCAGCGGCTCCGGCCGGACTTTCTCAAACTTCGGGAAGCGGAACTTCGGTGGCGCTGGATTGGAGCAATAACAGCGAAGCGGATTTGCTTGAATATGAAATTTACCGCTCAACCTCATCCGGAGTAACCGCGATTGACGCGAATCAGGTTAATACTTCGCAAGTTGCCGCATCCGCATTTACCGATTTAACGACTACCGCATGGACTTCATATTATTATACAGTGACAGCCGCTGACGACAGCGGGAATGAGTCATCAGTCGCGACAGAAATTAGAGTTTGTTCAAATAAGACGGTAAGCAACGGCACAGTTGCCGCAACTTGCGCGATTACTTGTGATAGCGGTTATACGCAAAGCGGGAATAGCTGCGCGGTCAACGCTCCTTCGGGCGGAGGCGGATATGTGAATACTACCCCTGCTTCCACCACCGGCCAAGTAGCCGCAACTTCTTCTTTGGGAGGAACAGTGAGTAAAACTAATTCTGACGGAAGCAAGGCGAGCATTTCTTTGCCAGCTAATGCCTTGACAAGCAATGCGACGGTAACTATTGTTCCTACTATAAAAGCTTCAGTGACTGCTACGCGCCCTGTTTTATCGGGCAAAACCGTAATAGGAAATTATGTCTATAATTTCACAGCTGTTAATGCCAGCAACGCAGAAGTTAATACATTTGCCAAAGCGCTTACTTTAACGCTCACTTATACCAATGAACAAGTAGCTGGACTAAATGAAGGAGCTTTGAAGATATATTATTGGAATGAAACTTCCAGCGCTTGGGTCGCTTTGGGAGACAGCGCGGTTAATACAACTGCCAATACTGTCACGGCAACTACCACTCACTTTACTTATTTTGCAATTCTAGGATCGCAAGCAAGTGAAGAAACTTCAGCTCCTCCGGAAACTCCAGCCATTCCTGCTGCTGATATAATCGACGGCGACATCATCCAATGCCAGACCTGCTCCGATCCATTTGCGGTTTATATCGTCAAGGTTGTCGGCGGCACCAAATACATCCGCCACATCGTCTCTCTGGAAATCTTCAATCACTACGGACATCTTGATTGGAATAATCTGAAGCAAGTTTCTTCGCTCAATAATTATTCCCTCTCCGGCTGGGTAAGATATAACACCGGCGCGAACGGAACCGCGGGGCCGAACGACAAAGTGTATGAAATAAACGGCGACCAGACGAAGCACTGGGTTAATATGACCGCGGAACAATTCCTAACCCACGGAGGGTCGGATCCGGCCATCTACACTGTCAACCAAGGCGAACTGAGCCTCTACTCAACCGGAGCTGATGTGATGAGCCTGTAAAGTCAAAAGTCCATAAAGTCCATAAAGTTATAAAGTTTATAAAGTAGAAAGCATAGAAAGTCCTTTTGTCCCCCTGATAAGAGGGTGGGGGGTTAAGGTCTATAAAGTCAGAAAACCAGAAAGTCTGAAAAATAATTATTATAGGCGCGAAAACCCCCGTTTGTTCGGGGGTTTTTGGTTTTACCATCATTGGCTCCATAGTTCCCGCCTCGGGCCTGCCTGTCGGCAGACAGGACTGTGGAGCCTTTATGCAAGCCTTGCGATTATAGGGCGCTGTCGCCAATTAAATTATTTTGGCTTATATTAGCGAAAATTATTTTTTGGCTAAATTTGTAAAATAGCTTATTTCAGCCAAGAATTAACTTTTGAAAAATAGTTTGGCGACAAAGCCTATAGGCAAGTTTTCCGAAATTTCACAACAGGCTCCACAAGGCTGATGCCATTATGGAGCCAACATCTATTTTCTATTTCCCAGTTTCTAGTTTCTAATTTCCAGTTTCCAATTTCCCAATTTCTTAATTTCCAACCACCCCAACCCCCACGGCTGGCTTATTCTAATTAATTTGTCATTTCGAACCCGATTAGGGTGAGAAATCCCTTAAACAATATAAGTATCAGTAATAATATTGAAGGGATTCCTCGCTTAAGGCTCGGAATGACATAAAGT
>JAHIHZ010000007.1 GCA_018899555.1 Patescibacteria group bacterium | reverse complement strand
TCCCGTCTTAACAATGTTAGAAGTTATATTTCCGTCTTCAAGGTCTGACGCAGTAGCTCCGGCGTCCGTGTATGCGTCGCCTTTTGTTATTGTTATTACTGCACTTCCTGTGAGAGTGATGACTGGACGAGTATTGACTGGAGGAACAACCGGGTCTTGGACTATAACAGTTCGGATTACTTCAATCGCTATTAGTCCTCCCGAGTCGGTGACATTGTATCTAATTGTATATGTTCCTGATGCAGATGTATCAACTGTTCCCGTCTTAACAATGTTAGAAGTTATATTTCCGTCTTCAATGTCTTCAGCGGTAGCTCCCGCGTCCGTGTATGCGTCGCCTTTTGTTATTGTTATTACTGCACTTCCTGTGAGAGTGATGACTGGTCTAGAATTAGGAGCTGGCGCATCATTAACTATTATTGTTCTTGTCTGCTGAATAGCAGAAAGAGATCCGCTGTCGGTCGCATTATAAGTAAGAGTGTAAGTACCAACTACATTGGTGTTCACATTCCCACTTACAATAACATTACTAGTTATATCGCCATCTTCATTATCTGTGGCAGTATAGCCGGGTTCATTATATATATCTCCTTTATTCAAATTTATGGTCTCATCTCCCAATAGTATTAATACCGGTCTGGAATTTGGAGCTGAAGACGAACTAGGACCAGGTGGACTCCCTAAAGTGATTATCCCTTCACCAGATGTCCCTGATGAACCTGTTATTTTTTCTAATGAAACATTATCATTTGTCCTTGATAAATTATTTCGATTAAAAAATGTCCTTAAAGAAATTTCACTATAAGGACTACCCAAATCAACCTTATTATTACGCGCAGAAATGACTGAATCGTTATTTTGAGCAATATTATCGTTATATACATTTAAAATAATAAGAATCTTGTTAGGATTTTTGTTAGAAAGAGTTAAAAATCCCAAAGAATCTATATTCATATTGTGTTTATAAAACACCGTATCCAAAGAACTACTATAAAAAGAACTACTATCCCCAACACTATTGTTGTAAAAAGAGCTAAAAGAACCATCATTTTGCACTTGATTATAATAATAAGTGCCCAAATTTAAATTTTTGTATGTAAAACAATTTGCGTCTAATCCTTCAATGTCCTTTAGAATATCAGAATCGGCTTCGGTTGTATCAAATTCTTTATTTTCAATTATCCCACCATTATCATTTGTAAGATTTTGAGAAAATTCAAATGATTTAACTACATTTGAATCACTTATGAGCTCAAAATCCTGATTAACAGAAATTGCACAAATTTTTATTGAACCAGCTAAAACACTATCATCTGCATGGACATTTTGTGCTGGAAGAAATAAGAAAGTAACTAGAAATAGCATAATTCCCAGAACTTTAAATTTCTTGATTTTATTATCCAAAATCTTATTAAATATCGATTTTTTATTCATAATTTACCTAAAATTGATAGATTGTTTTTATAAAATACATTCTTATTTTAAAATGTCAATAAATTAACACAAAAAAATGAGTAAATATAAAAAAAATAGTTAAATTTAATAAATATAAAAACAATCCACATAAAAATATGGATGTCCTTTAGATGGTGGTTAAAAATTTGAGCTCCCAAGAGACATTTTATTTCAATGTCTTTCACACTAAAGATTGTCCTTTATATCAAAATATAAAAGAAAATCTTGAAACATAGAAAGATAGCTTCGTCAAATTAATAATATTAACTAAAATCCGGCATATCGTTAAAACAGTTAAAACCTGATTTGTGACAAAAAAAATAACCGAGACAAACTCGGTTATTTTTGTGAACAAAAAATCACTTTTTTGCCGGAATAAATTTTTCCAGTTTGGCAATTTCAATATCCATAACAATATTTGCTTCCAAAATTCTTGCAGCAATATACTCTCCGTTATCTTCTGAAGAGTAAATCCTCAAGTATGGTAGTATCTCCCCCTCACAACCTACAGTATCATCATTATAAGTTGTCGTAATTGCCTTGTCACCAAATCCACTTTTCTGCATCGCTGTATCTATCCTTACTTTTACAGCATCAGCGTTGAAGCGGTTAAGACCATGAATTTCTATGTTTGGCATAATGCCTCCCTTTATTAATTAAAAAAACAAAGTTCAGTACTAACAATAACAAAAATTATAAATTTGTCAAATTTTTGTTTTATTGCCCCATACCATCCACTTCGCGAAGCTACCTGCCTGCACAGGTAGGCGAGTTCGCTTTCGTGCATCATTTTTCCTGTCCACTTTTGGGACGATCGTCCCAAAAAAAGACAGAGAGTTATTTACTAAAAATATTTACTTTGAACAAACCTCTAATCGGGTAATTTTTACTTTTTTATTTTCTTGTCTCCCTGCGGGAGATCCCCCGTAGGGGGACTTTCTCGCTTTTATTTTGTTATCAAACTATTTCTATTATAAATAAGGTTTTATGTGTTTTTACTTGTCCCGTTAAATAAGTGCGTAGCACATTTAACTGGGATGATTTTATGATTTTATGATTTTATAATTCCTGCCTGCCGGCAGGCAGGTTATGCTTTTATGCTTTCTTGCTTTCTTGCTTTCTTGCTTTCTTGTTTTCTTGTTTTCTTGTTTTCTTGTGCTTCCTCCGGTTTCATCAATGGAAATATTTGTGTTTCACGGATTGGTCTGTCCATAAAAAAGGCAAATAATCTTTCACTCATACCATACCCGCATGTTGGTGGCATTCCATATTCAAGCGCTTCAACAAAACCATAATCAAACATTTGCGCTTCCTGATCTCCTGCCTCTCTCAAATCGTTCTGTTTCTTAAATCTCTCAGCTTGGTCAATTGGATCATTTAATTCACTGTACCCATTTCCTAATTCACTACCGGCAATAATTAATTGAAACCTCTGCGTAATCCGTGCTTCTCTTTCATCTGACTTCGCAAGTGGTGAAACTTCTTTGGGAACACCAACAAGAAAACCCGGCCCAACTAATTTCTTCCTGCAATACTTCCACAAATTATCAATTGCCCTGTTTAAATTAAATCCTTTCTTATCATATTCAATTTTAAGTTCTTGCAACTTTTCTTCAACCTCTTTAATTGTCGTTTCTAACACATCTATACCTGTAAATTTTTTAACAATCTCTCTATAATCATACCTTTCCCATTTTTTATTTAAATCAATTTCCTGCCCTCTTATATTAAATTTTAAAGTCCCAAATGTTTTTTGGGCTATATATTTATAAAGCTCTTCAACAAGTTCCATCCCCTTTTTGTAATCAGCATAAGCCCAATAAAACTCCATCTGTGTATAATCCTGAAGATGCTCTGCGTCCATTCCTTCATTTCTAAATTGTCGCCCGATTTCAAATGTCTTTTCAATCCCCGCAATCATAAGTTTCTTCTGCCACAATTCACCCATAGAAATTCTCAAATAAACATCTATATCAAGAGCATTGTGGTGGGTTATAAATGGTTTTGCATCTGCGCCACCAGTTGTAATTTCAAGAGTCGGTGTTTCAACTTCTATAAATCCCTTGTTCAATAAAAATTCTCTGGTTGAATTCCAAAAAATGGATCTCTTCCCCACCATCTCTCTGATATCTTTATTAAGAAGAATATCTAAATATCTTTTTCTCAATCTTTCTTCTTCATCTTTAAGACCAAACCAATCTTCCGGTATTGGTCTTAGGCTTTTTGTTAAAATTTTCCATTCTTTAATTAAGATACTTTTTTCTTCACTTTTTGTAATATACGGCTCCCCCCTAATCTCTATAAAATCCCCTCTGTCTATCGTTTCATCAAAAAGTTTGTGGGCCTCATCCCCAACTTCATCTTGTTTTAAAAATCCTTGGATTTTCCCGCTCCCATCAAAAATATCAAAAAAGACGGACCCTCCATGTTTTCTTAACGCAACAATTCTTCCAGCGACAGAAATACTTTTACCTTTAAATTTATCAAACGATTCCAAAACATCTGAAATAATATCAGACCTGTTTGAAACCGCCGGATAAGGATCAATCCCTTTTTCTCGCAATAATTTAAGTTTTTTTATTCTCTCACTTCTTAGTTCTTCCAAGGATGCCATATAATAAATTCAAAGTTAAAAATTGTGGGATTCGCCGAGAGCGAATAAACAATTAGTTTCAAATTTTCTTTCAGAAAATTTGTTTAATAATCTTTTTAATCTAATTCTCTGATAAAAACAAAATAAACTATACATTTATAGTATAGCTTATTTAAAATTTTTATTCTATTTAGACAATGTTAATTATTTCAAATCTAAAATGGTGTACTCAACACTGCCGCCGGGGGTGCAACATTTTATCTTGTCACCTTTCTTTTTACCAATAAGAGCAGACCCTAAAGGAGATTTGTGCGATATTCTACTATTCCCAAGATTTGTTTCTTCAGAGCCAACAATATGAAACTCTTTTTCTTTTGGGTCTTTGTCTTTTTTAACAACAACTATAGAATCTATACCAACAATCCCCACTTTCTTGCGAGTTATAATAATAGCCGATTTTAATATAGAATTTAATTTAGCAATTCTTTCTTCAATCACAGCTTGATTTGCCCTTGCTTCATGGTATTCAGCATTTTCTTTTAGGTCACCTAAAGATTTAGCTTTTTCAAGATCTATTGCGATTTCTTCTCTTTTTGTGCCAATCAAATATTCATATTCCTTTTTAAGTTCATCCAGTTTTTCTTTTGTTAAATAATATTTATCTTCCATAAATTATTTTTTAAGAATATATTTTTTGCATATCTACTTAGAGATTCTTTTAGGGTTTAACTATGATATATGTAAAAAAAGAAAAGTCAAGAAAAAATAGCTAATTAGTGTATAAATAAAAATACTTGACACTTTCTTATTTTTCGGGTAAGATAGAAACAGCCAAGTACTTTTAAATTTAAATAAAAAAGGAGTTATACATATGTCAAAACTATTTTTGTTTTTGGCGACAGGCCTGTTTTTCTTGTCTGTTTCAACTGTTTTTTCTCAAAAACCGTGTGTGCCAGCATGTGGCACCCAAAACACGGTGTATCTGGACAGCCGACCTGTTTCGGTTGGTAGTGTTATTAATTTTGGAGTCAAATTCGAAATTTCATACCCAATTCGTGGTTTGGATTTCCAAATGTACTTCAATAAAAAAATGCTACAAGTCCGCAGTGGTTTTTCTCTTCAGTCGTGGCCGTTTTCTTGTGCAGAGTGGCCTATGTATTCGGACTTTTGGCAGGATGGATATTATCATCTTGCGCTTGTGTCGATTAACCCAATTTGTGGGACAATAAGCGGCTCTTTTCGTCTCAAAATAGATGATGCGGCAATTCCAGGAACATACTTTTATCCGTTCCACAATACACGATACAATGATACGACACATATCTTTGGATGGTATGGTGGTTTTATCCTTGTGTGGCCACAAGTCATTCACGGGGATGCAAATCTTGATTCTGCTATCACAGTAATGGATGCTGTGAAAGCTCTTGATATTGCTTCTTCGGGCGGTACTGTAGAAGACACAACGGTAATGTTGTCCGCTGATGTTGATGGAGGATATCCATGGATCATAGATACATATGATGCATGGCTAATACTGCGTCGCGTAGTTGATCCGAGCACATGTTTCCCCGTACAGGATTTTTGTTCCTCTATAACCATTCCTGGATTTGGAAAAAGCCAAACAGTTGGTGTTGTACCACGAGCAAACTCTGTGGATTTATATTTCATGGAAGATGTTCACAACGGAGAAGTTGAAGTAAAAATTCCAATTGGTGCCAAAGTAGAATTTGGTTCCGCACTCTCTGGTTCAATGTACAGGGTGAATACCACAAGTGATGGATTAATTCTCAGGTTTATCAAAAGCGATCCGTTGCCGATGAATAAACCATTTATGAAAATTATTGGTGCGAATAGTAAAAATATTGAGATAAAAGGCAGGGTGAATAATGGTTTATCAATCCAAGCCAAAATTCTCAACCCAACAGATGTTGACGACCCAGACAATACATTTGAAATTCCGAAAGAATTCGCACTTCAACAGAATTATCCAAATCCATTTAATCCGACAACTACAATTAGATATGAGTTGCCGGAAGCCGGTAATGTAAAAATTGATATCTATAATACACTTGGTCAAAATGTTTCTACATTGGTCAATGAATACAAAAATATAGGCCAATATGAAATCAATTTTGATGCTACCGGTTTGTCCAGTGGAATTTATTTCTACATATTGCAAACAGAAAATAAATTCCTTCGGCAAAAAATGATGTTGCTCAAATGAAAAAACTCTAAATGAGTTTTTTCATCCCTTTTTTAAACTGTTCTTTTATTGAAAGCCGAGATTTTATTCAAATCTCGGCTACTTTTTTGTATTTTTTGCTTAAAAGCATTCTGGTATTCTGCAGAATACCAGAATGCTTTTAATGTGTATTTTTAATAATCTATCTCCATATTTTTATTTTTTATTTTAATATTAATTTTAGTTTTAAGTTTTGAGTTTGCCCACCCTGTTAAATAATCTCGTTTTTGACGGAAACTTTTGCTTCACAGGATTTAACGGGATAAACATTTCACCTGCCTACCGCAGACAGGCAGGGCAATCAAAATCATGGAATCGTAAAAACAAAAAAAGTGGACTAAAACCTGACACTACTCTTAAAAAGATCAGGGTTATGATTTAAAACCTAGCACTTTTCTTTGAAAGCTCAGGATTATGATTTAAAACCTATCACTTTTCTTTGAAAGCTCGTTTAGAGCTTTCAAAGTTAGAGTTTTCAAAGTCAGAGCTTTTTAAGTATGGATGAAAAATGCCATTATAGGAATTTTTCATTTCGTATACTCCGGAGTATTTTGCATCATCCAATCAAACAATCCTCTCATTACAAAAACTGCACCTATAACATTGTCTCTGGGGCCTTTTTCCATAACGGTCGCAAAAGCATATTTGGGATTTTCATAAGGGAAAAATCCTATTGCCCAAGAATTTACTAACTTTTTAATAGTACCCAATTCCGCGGTTCCCGTTTTAGCGGCAATATGAAAATTCACTATATTTAATCCCTTTGATGTGCCAGATACAGCAGATTCCCTCATTCCTTCTTTAACAGCACTAAAGAATTTTTGTGGAATATCAATTGGTATTTTTTTTAGATTAATTTGATCACCAAATAAAACCGTTGGTGTGACTATTTCTCCATTATTAGCAATTGCCGCAATCGCTCTAACTATCTGAATTGGCGTCACCTGAAAGCCATATTGCCCTATTGAAGTATTGTATGTATCTCCTAATCTCCAAACTTCTCCATCAAAATTTTCCATTTTCCACTCTGGGCTCGGAATAGTTCCTTCCGATTCATAAAGATTTATTCCACTTTCTTCCCCGATACCAAAAGCTTTTATATATGAATTTATTCTTTCAATCCCCAAACCTCTTTGCCCACCAAAACCACCACCTATTTCATAAAAATAAACATTTGAAGAAACCGCTATCGCTTGTTTTAAATCAACCCAGCCGTGCGCCTTCCAGTCTTTAAAAATTGATTTTTTAGTTGGATCATATGGATTTTGTATTTCTATTTGGCCAGTACTTAATATTTGAGTTTCTGGTTCTATGATATTTTCATTAAGAGCGCCTATAGCAATAAAAGGTTTTACAATTGAGCCGGGTGTATATAATCCTACATTTACTCTATCAAGAAATGGTTTATTTATATCATTTACAAAACTTTTAATTTTTTCTTTTTCAATACCATCAGATATAATTTGAGAATCAAATTCTGGATAACTTGTGATGGCAATAATTTCTCCATTTTTAATATTCATAATCACCCCCGCCCCACCACTAAATCCAACACTTTGAGAAAGATTTTTTATATTTTCATATAATTTATTTTGTATTCTTGAGTCTATTGATAATACAATGTCTTCGCCGTCAGTGGGGGGCCATACTGTACTTTCTGATTTTATATTCATTAGCGCATCAACCTCAGATATTTTTGAACCATTTGCTCCCCCTATTTGTTCATTAAAAAACTTTTCAACACCGCTCATACCAATAACTTCTTCCTGATAATAAAACCCGCTACTATCTTTAAGTGGATAATTTATAAACCCGAGCAGGTGAGAAAAGCCGTCAAGATTTGTGTATTTCCTTAAATAAAAATCTTCATTTTCTTCTTTTGTATTCCAAACAAGTAACTCTTTATTTCTATCATATATAACCCCTCTCTTTGCAAATATTATTGTTTTTTTTAAATGGTTTTGTTCGCTTTCAATAAGATAATTTTCACCTTTTTCAATTTGTAAAATCCATAATTTAGAAATAAATATAAAACATATTATTAATATAACAATACCCAAACCAAGTATACTTTTTTTACTGATTGGTTTCTCAAGACGGCCCTCAAATTGATTCTTGTCAAACTTAGGAAAATTATGAGAATCAGCAAAAATTTCATCCGGATCTATATCACTATATTTAGATTTCTTAGTTTTTCTTTTTTTTGATAAAAAAAACATAAAAAAATTATTTAAAAAAATTAAATTCAACTATTCTTTTCATATAATAAGAAAAAACAAAAAATATGGAAACAAATATGGACATGCCAAAAAAGAAATTTATATTTGAAAACAAGCTAAAACTATATGCGGAATCAATAAAAAAAGCAAAAATAAGTGATTCGTAAAAATTATCAAAAATAAGTATAGAAAATAATATTAAAAATAGACTAATCCACCAAGGAAAAATAAAAATACTTAGAAATAAAATTATATCAACAAGTAATCTAATCATATTATTTTTCATTTAAGACCTGAACTTCTTTTATTTCAAATATATTAAATGGGCTTCTGAAAAAAACATTTTGAAACGCGTCAGATGGTTTGGTCTCTACATATTCAACACTCCCCATCAGGCCCGTAGCCGTATCTGCTAATAATATTTTATCGCCGCTGTTTACATCAATATCTTTTGGAAGCTTAATAATAAAATTCCCGCCACCTATTCCTTCCGCTATGACTGGAGTTTTTTCATTTAATATTACATTTACCTTAGAACCACTGGTTGAAAATAAATAAACAAGAGATGTACGATTAAAAACATCATAAATTTCTCCAACAACTAAACCATTAAAAAACACTTTGTCTTTTTTTTCTACACCATGGTCTGCCCCAACATCAATAACTAATGTGTCATACGGAGAAGATGGTGGCCATGAGATTACATATCCTAAAATAATATTTTTATTTTTGTTTCTATTTAATATTTCGTTTAATTTTTTATTTTCTTTTATAATTATTTCCTGATTTAAAAGATTTGTTTTCAATTCTGTATTTTTTTCTCGTAAAAATTTATTTTCTGAAATTAATGAATTTTTAGTTTTAAAAAAATTAGATGTATTATAAACAATATCACGGACACTACCGCCTAAAAACCAAAATGGGTATCCTACCCAATGTACTGTCTCAGATAATGCGTGTGGCGCCAAAAAATTTAGTAAAATTATAATAACAATAAAAATAGAAACCAACAAAAATGGTTTCGGTAATTTTTTGATAGTACTTTTTTTATTTTTGAAGAGGTAATTCATCTTTATCGTGGATTAAAATGCTATCAAAATCATTCAACTTTTCAAAAAGAACACCGGTTCCTCTAACTACCGCCGTCAGCGGGTCATCCGCAATAAAAATGGGGATTTTTAAATAATTACTCAATAATATATCCAAGTCCTTTATCAACGCCCCGCCTCCAACAAGAAAAATCCCCCTGTGCATAATATCTGATAAAATTTCTGGTGGAGTAATTTCTAATATATCCTTTATTGATTCCAAAAAACTACTTATTGAATGTGATAATGCCTCTCTAATATCTGAATCGGTTATAATAACCTCTTTTGGTAAACCTGTTATCAAATCCCTTCCTCTTACTGCTTTTTCTAAACGAGAGTTGCCGCCTATTACTGATCCTATACTAATTTTTAAATTTTCCGCAGTTCTTTCTCCAATAAGAATTTTAAACTCATCGCGAATATATGAAATTATATCATCATCAAAACGATCGCCCGCTATTTTAATATTTTTTGAAACAACAACCCCGTTCATAGAGAGAATCGCCATATCTGAAGTTCCACCACCAATATCTATAATCATGCCACCAAATGGACCGTGAATCGGTAATCTTATCCCCATAGCTGCCGCAATTGGTTCTTCAACTATGTATACCTCCCTAGCCCCTGCATTTTTTGTGGCATCCTGTACTGCCCTTCTTTCAACATTTGTTATCCCAGTTGGAACACCAACAACAACCCTAGGACCAAGTATTTTTTTTGAAACTTTATTTTGAGTTTTCTTTATTAAATAAGAAAGCATTTCCTCCGTAATCTCAAAGTTAGATATCACACCATCTATAAGCGGTTTTATCGCTACAATATGACTCGGGGTTCTGCCCAACATCTTTTTAGCGCCATGGCCAATATCAACAATCTGACCAGTTTTTTGATTTACAGCAACAACTGAGGGTTCGTTTATAATAACCCCCTTTCCTCTCAAATAAACCAAAGTATTTGTGGTCCCTAAATCAATACCTATATCGTTTGATAAAAACGGTAGTATTTTATTGTTTATTTTTTTACTGAAAGAAGACATGATAAAAATTCAAAATGTAAAAATCAAAATGTAAAATTACGGAGTCTGCCTACGGCAGACAAATTATTTGTCTCAAATTTTCTTTCGAAAATTTGACTTATATTTTTAAATTTTTGATTTGTATTTTTCATTTTTGATATTTGACTTTTGATTTTATCTTAATTTCTTAAATAATTCATCCCTATCTAACAAAACAGATTTGTCTTCATTTCTTTTCTTGAATTCAAATTTATTTTCTTTCACTGTCTTCTCACTCACAACAACCCTGTTTGGAATACCTATTAAATCTGAATCTGCAAATTTTTGTCCTGCGCTCACATCTCTTTCATCATACAAAACTTCTATACCTTTTTTTTCTAGTTCTTTATATAAATTATTGGCATTCTCTTTTGTTTTTTTATCATCTCCAATAATTAAAAGATGAACACTGAATGGAGCCACAGATTCGGGCCAAATAATACCTTTTTCATCACAAAAAGTTTCTACAATCGTACCCATAACTCTCCCAGGTCCTATTCCATAACTTCCCATAACAACGGGCCTCTGTTCGCCATTTTTGTCTTTGTAAAAAAGGCCTATCGATTCCGAAAACTTTGTTCCTAAATTAAATATATTACCAACCTCAACAGATTTTTTTTCGGTGTATGAAGAATTACCACATTCAGGGCATTTTTTTTGCCCTTCCCATATATCTTTATTTACAGCCACTTTTTTACATCCAGAACAAAGATATATTTCATCTTCACCGTCGGGCATCTCCGTCTGAAACTCGTGGGAATATTTTGAAAATGAACCGCCTGAAGCAAAAGTAATATATGTTTTATCTCCCAACCCTAACCTTTCAAAAATTTTTGTATACGCATTTTTTGCCTTTTCATAAAATTTTTCTTGTTCTTTTTTATCTTTACAAAATGAATAAAGATCCTTCATTAAAAATTCCCTACCTCTTATAAGCCCGCTTCTTGCGCGAATTTCATTTCTAAATTTTGTTTGTATTTGATAGACAAAAATTGGTAGGTCTTTATAAGAAGAAATATGGTCTTTCATTATTCTTGTGAGTGGTTCTTCGTGTGTAAATCCTAGCCCTGCTTCACTATTATTTTTTAATTTTGTTTTAAACCAAATATCAACAATATCATCACTCCACCTGTTTGTTTGTTCCCATAAATTTTTGTCTTGCAACGCAGATAAAAATAATTCCTGCCCTCCAATTGCATCCATTCCTTCACGAATAATATTATTTATTTTTGTTAAGACGCGATATCCCAATGGTAAATAGGAATATACTCCCGCCATTTCTTTGTACACAAAACCACCCCTTGTAAGAAGTTCTGCATTTTTAGACATTTCATCTTTAGGAGCTTCTCTCTTTGTTTTTGTAAATAATTTCGATTGTAACATTATGGCTCTATTCTACTTTAAAAAAAGAGGGTGGTCAAAAGCGCAAAAAATAACAATTTTTAATTATAATAAATAGAAACTATGGATGAAAATTTGGCACTACTCTTGAAAACCTCTTAATGAGGTTTTAAATTTAAAAAACACCCCATTAGAAGTTCATTAAGAATAAATACTTTTGTCAAAATATGCGAGCGGATTCGCCTGCCTGCGGTAGGCAGGCCTAACGGCTTCTATATATTCTTAAATCGTGTTCAGTATTAAACTTCTAACGGGGCAGGCAAAAACATTACTTGCCCCGTAAAATCTTTACCCCATGAAATCTGAAAGCTATTTTACTGGGGTGGATTCAAAATGTCCTTAGGGACATTTTGAATTGTGGATGAAAAAGCAATTAAAAATATTGTGGGTGAAAACTCTCTCCCAGAGAGTTTTCACTTAAATAAGCGTCCTATGTCATTATATGTAACAGCAATCATAAGGGCTATCAACAAAAAGAAGCCTACCATATTTATAGCATTTGCAATTTTTGGTTTTATATTAGAACCTTTTATTTTTTCAATCAAAATAAATAAAATCCGACCACCATCAAGAGCGGGAAAAGGTATCATGTTTAAAATGGCCAAATTTATTGAAATAAAAGCAACAAACATTAGTAAATTTACAAAACCAAAATTCCACGCGCTCCCGACAAGACCTATTATTCCGATTGGACCGGCAACACTTAATAAATTAGCTTCCCCGGTAAAAATACCTTGAATAAGTTTTGAAACATTTAAAATAATCTCTTCAATTATTCTATAAGTTAATTTTAATGCTTCAAGTGGAACTTTATAAATTGGCGTTTTTATAATACCGATAGTGTTCATTGAAATACCTATCGCCTGTTTCCCTTCAACAATCCCACTTAATGGCTTTATAGTTATATTTTCTACATATTCATTTCTTTTATATGTAATGCCTACGCCAAAATCATCACTATTTGCAATTAAGTTTTCTAAAGAAGTAATCGTGAGTTTTTTATCAAAAAGAGTTATACTTCCGGCCTTTGCCGAAATGATTTCATCTCCTATTTTTAATCCTGCCAATCCCGCCGGCGAATTTGGTAAAACTTCAAGAATTAAAATTCTTGAGTTTTCAATAACTCCAACATTATTTTCAGAAACAACGGCCGGTAAACCACTTAACAAAGACACAGAAATTAAAATCCAAGCAAAAATTATGTTAAACAAAACACCCGCAGACAAAACGACCGTTTGAATCCATTTTGGCTTATTTACAAAACTTCTATGGCTTTCTGGCCCACTAATTGAATCCTGGCCTGGAGTTTCGCCAAAAATTTTTACAAAACCACCAAATGGAATCGCATTTATACTATATGTTGTTTCGCCGTTTTTGGGTTTAAAACCAAAAACTCTTGGTGGAAATCCTATACCAAATTCATCAACTCTTATCCCTGATTTTTTTGCAACAATAAAATGCCCAAACTCATGAACTAATATAAGAACAGCTAAGATTATTATAAAAATTATTACTGTCATTTTTTAATTTTCTATTTCGTTTTTCTTTTTTTCGTAAGTTAATTCTAATTCCTTATTTGTTTCGTCTATTATTTTTTGAAGCTTTTCTTTCAATAAAAATTTTTCGTCTTCACCAATTTCTTTATTTTTTTCTTTTTCCTGAATATCACCCCAAACCTTGTCCCTTTCTGTTCTTACAGATATTCTGGCTTCTTCAAGTTTTGTTTTTGCAACTTTTAAAAGCGAAGCCCTAGTCTCAGAAGTAAGGTCAGGAAATATAACCCTTATCCTCTTTTCATCAGTAGAAACAGAAATCCCTAAATTAGAAGAACTTATGGCATTCTCAATATTTTTTAACTGAGACCTATCCCACGGAGTTATTCTAAGAGTCCTTGCGTCTTCATTTATTATATTTGCAATTTGATTAATATGCATTCTTGAACCATATGAGTCAACTGTCATAGAATCAAGTATCGCAGAAGTAGCTCTCCTTGTTCTTATTGAAGAAAACTCTTTTTTTAACCAATTTTTTATTTCTTCTATTTTCTTTTTGAAGTTTTGTATATTAGATTCCATCCCGTTTAGAGACAGGTCGCGGTCAACCGCACTCTGCTTAATTAAATTGTTAATCTAAAATACTATTTTCTTTATTGTAATAAATCCTGTTTTGAAACCGTGACCGCGGTCTCTAACGGGATCCACATGAATTATTATACATCAAATCAGTAAATCACTAAATCATAAAAGCACTAAAACAAAAACTATTTTCTATAAAAACAAAATTAGTCAAATTTTATTTTGGATTTTGAATGTTAGAATTTTGATATTATTTGTAATTTGGAATTTGTAGTTTGGAATTTCTTATTGTTCTGGAACAATAAGCGCTATATGTTCCAAAATAAGTTTAACCGACGGTGCTCTGTCATTTAGATAATTTCTACATTTTATTATTTCTCTTAGCGCATCCGTTTGTTCTTTTGATGAAAAATCAATCTTTTCTCTTAATACTATCTCAAGATTATTTAAAAATAAAATCGCCTTTTCTTTGCCCGCCTGCGCAGGCAGGTCTTTTTCATCAATAATATCTTTTATCATTTTTAATCTTTTTGATTTACTTGTTTTCAAAAATTTCTCTACAAAACTTATATTATCTTTTTTCTTATCTGCGCCTGCCCCCACATCAAAAATTTTGGTGTGGGGACCTGCCCCGTAGCCAGAGCATAGCTCTGTGGTACTGGGGTTTAGTCCGCATGAGTCCGCGCTCGCCCTGTTAAATAATTTGCCCCCAGCAAATTCCTGCGAAGCAGGATTTAACAGGGTGAATCCGCGTTGGTCCGCGTTCTTAATTATTAACATCCTTGATTTAAGTGTCGGTAGAAAAATTTCCGACGAATCGGCAATTATGAAAAAATGTGTCCCGCTTGATGGTTCTTCAAAAAGTTTTAGTAATGAGTTTTGTGCTTCTACTGTTATTGAACTACAACTTAAAATAAAAATCTTTTTATCACCAAAGGATTTTTTTGTTTGTATTTCTTTTATTTTTCTCGCGTCGTCAATACCAAAAGTATTGTATCTTTCATTCCAAAAATCTGGATTTCCTTGAATTTTAAAATTCAAATCAATTTCTATAAATTTACAAATTTGTCCAACAACAACATCACTATCCCCTTCTATTAAATAGGCGTGGTGTAGAGAATTTTTTTCTTTATGTTCTTTTAAGGTTTTTAACATTTGAGTTATAAGTTTGTGTTTTACTTGCCCTATTAAATTCCGCCGAAGGCGGACCTGCTCCGCCCGTACGGGCAAGACAGGATTTGACAGGGTAAATATCCTGAATTTCTTTCATGATTCATGAGTTTATATTATAACAAATTCAAACACTCTTAATGAGCGTTTGAATATACATAGGAATTTCCTATGTAATACTGAGTTACTCAAAAGACCGTCTTTTGGGATTTTGATAAAATACATAGGAGTTTCCTATGTATTATTACTTGGGTGCTCCGCACCCAAGTGAAGGAAAAGAGGAAGGCCAAAGAAAGGTTCCTGACACCTTTTCCACCTTTTCCTGACACTAAGTTTACGGGTCGAATTAAATTCGGCCTTTTTTATTTTTTATAAACCTACACGCAACTCTGCTATCGCAGAGTTGCGTGTAGGTTTATATTTTTTTTAGTAACCGAGCTTCCAAGTGAGGTTTTAAAAAAAATAATTATGGATGAAAAAGTAATTTGATCTGTGCAACATCCGATGTTGCACAGATTGAAAGTAGTGAATACGGAAGGCAAGGCCTCCGTGGGAAAATCACTTGGAAGCCGAGCTTCCAAGTAAGGTTTTTAATTTAATTAAAAAACATACAATAGGAGTTTCCTGTGTAATAAAACGGAGGTAAGGCTTCCGTGAGAAAATCACTTGGGTGCGGAGCACCCAAGTGATTTTTTATTAATCAAACCAAATTACATCTTGTTTTGGGCTTGCTGGAACTGTATAAGTCACCACCAATTTTGGGTCTTGGGATGTGTCTGTTTGTTCTGCACTATATATATTCATAGCTGAATTCGCAAATGCTGTCCATGTACCCGTAAATGAATTATCTATATCCCAACCTAATTGTAAACTAAATTTTGATATGCCTGTTTTATTAATATTATTTATTCCATTTGCATTTAATGTTATATCATTATATTGATTTATTGTAAAAGACGCATAAGTTATTGACCCAAAACTTGTTCTGCCGATTTGTTGATAATCAGCAGGAACTAAAGCTGTATTTGATGCTGGAGTTGAAGATGCTAAATGTAAGCTTGGTGTTCCTAATCCATTAGCTTTAGTATTATAATAACCACTAAAAACAGCAGAAGAAATTATTGCACCATCTCCGACTGATGAGGTATCAAACAGTATATAAGAACGAAATAAAATATCAAAAAGATTCTCATCTGATGCTATGAGTTTTATATAAGATATAGTTTCTACATCATTAGCATTAGTACCAGCCCCATCTCTTTTGGCAGAAAAAGTTTCAGCTACGTCTCTCCACATATGCCCATCCACCGTACTCGTCTCTGGGTCAGGGTCGGGATAAAATGTCCCTGTGGTAGCGTAAACTTTCTCTGTTTTAAATAGTCCAGCTAAGACCCCCCCCCTCTCTTGGTTTCAAGAGAATATGTGTTTAGGTCTGTTGTGC
>JAHIHZ010000001.1 GCA_018899555.1 Patescibacteria group bacterium | reverse complement strand
GTAAATTAATTTTATAATGATTTGATTGTAGCATAGCTTGGAGCGGAGAGTATTTGTTTTTGAAAGCGTGGTGTACTCTCTTTTCATTGTAAAAGAGCAAATAATCATAAAATTGTTTGTTGAATTCTGTAATATCGTCAAAAAGCAGATTGATCTTGTAATCAATGAATTCTTCTTGAAGGGTACGATTTAGACGCTCACAATGAGCATTCATTTTGGGAGTCTTTGGATAGGTATGGAAATGAATGATGGATTTCTTGCCGATTTCTCTAATAAAATATTTTTTAAACTCACTGCCATTGTCGGAGAGAACATTTTTAATATCATAAGGGAAAAGCATTGATACGAGGTACAGAAAATGAGCCATGGTTTGAGAACCGTGACTTTTGGTTCCTAAAGCAAAACCCACTCTAGAATACAAATCCATCGCTACTAGAATATACATTCTGTTGCCATTTCTCTGCTTCTCAATAGTGTCAAAAGCAATACAATGACCGGGATACAGAGCCTTAAAATCCTTTGGTTTTCTTAATACTTTGTTTCTTTTTACTTTCGTGATTCTACCCGTGCCGGTGATTCTTTGAGGATAGTCTCGGAGTCCTCCCAGATCTTTAATTAATCTACCTACTGTACTAATGCCCGGACAGGTAAGACCATAGGCATCACAGAAATCTAGAAGCAAAGGATGAATCTTTTCTTTACCTAGATTCTTGTGCGCTACTCGGAGACTTTTAATTTCATTTAGTATACGCGAATCCCAGATTCTTTTTCTTTTGTTCTTTGGGGTTCTTTTCTTTGGGTTTAATGACTCCAATTTACCCAGACCTTGTTTTAAATTTCTCTGCCATAGAAAAAGCGTTCTTCTTTTAATATTAAAAGCTTCTATTGTGGCAACCGTACCATGCTTTTCCCAGAAAGCTAGAATTCGGCACCTTTCTTTTGCTTGTTCGGTAATCATATACCGAAAGCGTATCACACGCTGCCAAGTAGAAATGAAGCCTTTTGTGTCCTTGAATTTGTTAAATTGGCGCATTCCTTAGGTTCTCAAAGAGTGCAATATGTATCTGAACTTAGACATAAAAAAATACACCCCTGTGTTATTATATTGTAATATATCTATAGTACCGTTCGTACGAACGGTACTATGACATAACCATTGATATTATAATATAATAAAATTATTACATATATTACATATGATATAATTGTAAAAAAGGACATTTCAAACCAATAGAGCAATTGGAGATATAATTTTAAAAAGCGCCTGATGGCGCTTTTTTACTTAATAGCAAGATTTGATATGTGTTTTATAAAATCGGCCAGACTAACCCCAACTTCGTTCAGCTCCCTAACAAATGGAGAATTTCCGGACAAATCAGGTAAAGCATTCGTTTCCAATAAATAAATGCCCCTCCTCGGAGAAACTATGAAATCAGATCTTGAATAATGTCTCAAATTTAAAACATTGTGCGCCTTGCTTGCGATTTTTTGAACTTCCCTTTTCATACTCATGGGCAAACTTGTCGGACATGAATATATTGCACCACCTGCCTGCGCAGGCAGGTCTTTTTTTGAATAATCAAAATAATCTTGGCCTTCGTTTAAAATTATTTCCAGTGGCATTAATTCATATATGTCTTCATTTCTAAAATTATCTATAACCCCGCAAGTAATTTGTTTTCCTTCTATAAATTCTTCGATTAAAAGAGTTTCGTATTTATTTAACAAATTTTCTAAAGATAAAAGTAGTGTTCCAAAATCTCTTGCAACAAAAATATCATTTGATGAACCATCAGATATTGGTTTTATAATAACTGGCATTACAAACCCTCTAAATATATTCATCGCTGTCTGTTTTGACTCTATATCGTTTTTTACTATTAAATATCGTGGAGTTTTTATTCCTGCGTTTTCAAATATTTTTTTTGCAAAATATTTGTTAAAACTCATAAGCGATGGCAGTGCTTGCGAACCCGTATATGGTACTGAAAAATTATTAAGAATTCTCTGTAGAACGCCATCTTCACCAAAATTTCCATGTATGGAATTTATGACCAAATCTAAATCCCTTAATATTTTTTCTGGATTGGTCCGGACACCTTTAATATTCCACGACAAATCTTTTGAAATAATTATATCCCGAACGATATATTCTTCTGGAATATTTTTAATAAAAGATATGCCTGTATTTAAAGATAGCTCCCGCTCTCTCCCCGGTCCCCCACGAAGAAGACCAACTCTTATTTCTTTTCCAGAATCTAAAAAACTTTTCATATCAAATATTATACAGGAAAAATTTATTAAAATAAGCATCATGGTTGATTTTTACACCTAATAGGAATAATATTGAAATAGAAATAAGTATAGGAGTTTGAAAAATGCATAAAAAAATCAAATATTGCAGGTTTTGGCCTTTGTTTCTACAAAACATTATATGGATACCTACTCGGATTGCTTTAAAATTATTTTTTGATTTTAAAGTATATGGGTTAAAAAATGTAAAAAGAGTATCCAAAGAATATGGAATAATTTTCGCATCTAACCACGTTAGTGGATTAGACCCGATTTTTATTCCAGCGGCTCTTCCTTTTTTATCAAGATTTCTCCCGACATATAACATGATTCGTGGAAAAGGAAGAAATCTTTATAAAAATAAACTTTTTAATTTTCTACTAGTGACATTAAAACCGTTTATAAAACTTTGGGGAGCATATCCAATATCATTTTTGGTTCACAAAACATTTGCAGAATACAAAAATATATTAAGGGTTCATATGAAAATGTTGCGGGAAAGAAAAAGTGTTATCATATTCCCTGCTGGAGGAATAAGAGAAAGAAAGAAAGAGAAAAGACCCGGTACGGGTATTTCATTTATTGCCCATATCGTCCCATGTAAAGTTATTCCGACTCAAATCTGGATATATGGACTTGATAAAACTGAAGGTCTGACTTTCAAAAACATTTTTTTTAGAAAATATAAGGTAAAAATATTTTTTGGAGAGACGCTAATGTCTGAAAATATTTTTTCTGGTAATGAAATTACTGAAAAAAATATAACAGAAGAATATCTCTACACTGCAAATAATATTGTAGATGCAATAACAAAATTAGGCGACTCAAACTGAGCCGCCTTTTTTATTTTCCAAAAAATAAGGAGCGAAGCGACTATATTTTTTGAGAACTCCTTCATCAATTTTGCTTCGGTTTATTTTTTAAATTTTGTATAAATATAAAGTTTTGTTTTCTCTCGCAACGCAAGGCTGGAATAAGCCGAGCGCAACGAGTGCGTTGCTGATGTAATATTGTTCAAAATTGATGTGGGGTATAATATTTTCTCAAAAAATCTTCTTTAAATTTAAAAAATGTATCATCTAAAATTGTCTGTCTCATCTTTTTTACTAAATTAACTATAAAATATAGATTGTGTATTGATGCAAGTGTTGCTCCAAGAATTTCTTTAGATCTAAAAAGATGTGACAAATATGCTTTTGTATAACTTGTCCCGCCATAGCGAGATGAACAAGTATAGCATTCACAATTTTCATCAATTTTTGAAAAATCGTTTTTATATTTTGCATTCAAAATATTTATTCTTCCATTTTCAGTATAAAGCGACCCATTTCTAGCCACCCTTGTAGGAGTAACACAATCAAATGTATCTATCCCATTTTCAACTCCTATAAATAAATCTTCCGGTTCCCCTATTCCTAACAAGTGTCTGGGTTTTTCTTCGGGTAATATTGAATTAACCCAAATAAGGGATTTCTCTATGTCTTTTTTTTCAAATGAGCCACCAATACCAAACCCATCAAAATCCATCGCTCCGATTGTTTTTGCGCTTTCTTTACGAAGTTTTTCACTATTACCACCTTGAACTATGCCATATATCGTAGATGGACGCAGATTTACCCCGTTAAATTCTGCGAAGCAGGAATTCGCCGTGGGCGAATTATTTAACAGGGCAGGTGCAGATTTACGCAGAAAATTTTCACTTGGAAGCTTCGCTTCCAAGTGAGATTTGTACAGAAAAGAATCTAGTTTTTTATGGTGAATCAAAGATCTCTCTGCCCAACGATGTGTCCTATTCATTGCCTCCTCAAGATATTTTTCAGAATCATTTGGAGATGTACATTCATCAAAAGCAAAAATTATATCTGCGCCTATATTATGTTGAATTTCAATTGATTTTTCAGGAGTAAAAAAGTGAGAGCCCCCATCAATATGGGATATGAACCCAACTCCGTCTTCTATTATTTTTATCTGACTTTTTTTAAAAGATTTTGAATTTGTAATATTTTCATCCAAATTTCTTTCTTCTCTTTCTTCTCTTCCAATTTTATTAACTTTTGAATCAAAACCAGACCCAAGAGAAAATACCTGGAAACCGCCGGAATCGGTCATTGCAGGTCCATCCCAATTCATAAATTTATTTAGACCACCGGCAGATTTTACAATCTCGTCGCCCGGTTCTAAATATAAATGATATGTGTTGGCCAAAACAACTTCTGCTCCAATTTCTTTAACCTGTTCAGGTGTGAGTGCCTTTATCGTTGCCTTTGTCCCCACAACAGTAAAAGCTGGGGTTTTTATAGTACCGTGAGATGTTTTTATTTCTCCAACTCGACCGAGAAATTTTTTCAATTTTTTTTCTATATTAAACATACTGTGTTATATAAATATAACAAAACCAGCACCCTTCGTGAAAGGTGCTGGAAATTTTCTATTTGTTACTTATTCTGTTTGTGGAGGTTCTTCAACGCCTAACAATTCTACTTTGAAATTCAATGTTGAATTTGGAGGAATCGGACCAATCTGCTGATCTCCGTATCCTAACTCAGGAGAAATTTTTAGTTCTCTAGTCCCGCCAACTTTCATGCCTCTAACTCCTATATCCCATCCCGATATAACTTGCCCCACGCCTAAAATAAATTGAAATGGCTGATTTCTTTTATATGAAGAATCAAAAACTGTTCCATCATCAAATGTTCCTTCATAATTAACTGTAACCAACATACCGCTGTCTGCCATTAGACCTTCCCCAATTTGAATATCTGTAGCCACCAAACCTTCAATGTTGGGTAAATTATTATCTGTTATCATGGTTTCATCTTCCTGATTATTAAAATTAATCCCATTGAAGTCAACGAAAGAATTGACTATAAAAAATAAAACAAACACAACAATTATTCCAGCTCCTATTGCTATACTTTTATTTATTTTTTTATCCATAAATTTGTTTATCTTGTAAAATAAAATTTTTTTAGATTTTATAACACTAAAGCATTATATTTTACAGAGTGAAGTTAATAATTATTAAAATGACATTTTTACAACATTTTATATTTTAACCTAAAAACAACTTAAACTGCAAACTGTTTACTGTATAAATGAAAAAAGCTACCCGAAGGCAACTTTCTTCATGGCATCCGCCTTAACAAAGCCGAAACGATGAAAAGACGAACACCATGGCATCCGCCTTAACAAAGCCGAAGCAATGCAAAGACGAACACCATGGCGCCCGCCTTAACAAAGCCAAAGCAATGCAAAGACGAACACCGATACTATTCTATCAAAATAAAAACTGGTGTCAACTATTTCAAGATAAAAATGTGGATAACTTTTATTCTGTTGTAACACCATCAAATTCGGCTTCATTTGCATCTGCCTCTCTTTTTGTAGCCCGAATAATCCCATCTCTATGATGAGCCGGTGAGTAAATTGTGTAAAGTTTTAAATCTTTTGTATCTGATGTGTTTATAATATTATGTTCTGCTCCAGCCGGTACAACGATTGCAAATCCATCTTCAATTTCATATTCATTACCATCAATAATACATTTCCCCCTTCCTTCTTCTACACGAAAAAATTGGTCATTGTTTTGGTGAACTTCCATACCAATCTCTCCTTTTGGTGGTAAACTCATCAAAATCAACTGACTATGTTTGCCGGTATAAAGTATTTTACGAAAGTTTTTATTTTCTTCTGTTTCTTTTTCTATGTTTTTTACAAATCCTTTCATAATTATTCTTGCCCCGTTAAATAATTTGTCGCAGACAAATTCCTGCTTTTGCGGGATTTAACTGGGGTGTTTTTTAATTTTAATAGTTTTTGTAAATACATTATAACACAAAAAGCACCCACCGACGCAAAAAATAACCAAAAATAAAACTATCCCCTTATTCGCTACAATTAGAGGATAGTTTAAAGAATAGATAAAATGTGTTTTATAAAAACATCGTTTTTGTTGATTATAAAATAATACTGTTCCAAACCAACTTGTTCACTTTCTATAAATTCATTGTTTTTTAAAACATTCAAATGTTTAGATGTCGCATTGAAAGATAATTTTATTTGTTCAGCAATTTGTCCAACATTGGCTTTTGATTCTTTTGTTAAATAATGAATAATTTCTAATCTACGCCTGTTTGCTAACGCTTTATATTTTTTCTCTAGATTTTTGTAGTTCATATTTATATATGGGTTTATTTGTAGTTATTTCTATTCTCTAATTGTAGCGAATTAGAGAATGAGGAGCAATACAAAAAAATGAAAAAGATATTTCGTTTCTTGTTTTATTCTGGGCATGGAGCAAAATCACAATTTGGTCCTACTCGTCCAACAGCTGAACCGTCAGGACAAAGTTTTGCTTCTAATGTACAAAAAATTTCTTCTCCGCATTGTTCTGTGGGCATTGGAGCACTTGGATTGCCGTGTTTAACCCACTCGCCCCTCTCACAAATCCAATTATCCTCTTCCCCACAGATAATAAACATCACTGCAAGCAGAATTAATAAAACCAAAATCGCTATAATTTGTTTTTTTGTATTCATCCCGTTAGAAATCGGAATTGCTAATAATATTTCCGTGAATTAACTTATAATTTTTTGTTTAATACTATCGCCCCTGTTTTGCTTATTTTTGTATATTTGTCCCATATTTTATTTCTAACGAGATTCATGATTTTGTTTAACTCAAAAAATTATGGATTCAAATGCTCATTAAGAGCATTTGAATTTATTTTAACATGTATTTAAAATTTTCCTATTCGTCCATTCTCTAATTGTAGCGAATTAGAGAATGGATTGACTTCTTTTCTTATTCCCTTATTCGCTACAATTAGAGAATGGATTGACTTCTTTTCTTATCCCCTTATTCGCTACAATTAGAGAATGGGTTGGTCTCTCTTCTTATCCCCCTATTCGCTACAATTAGGGGATAGATTTTTGTGGAAAAATTTATTTTATTTTTTTAATTATTTTATTAATCCTCCGTGAAAAACTGCATAATAAATGAGTTTCCCATCTTTTAAAATCTCTTCTCTTCCATCAAATCTACCAAGTCCCCCTGAAATATTATTTTTATATTCATAATTTTCAATTTTAAAGTTTTTTGGTCCACGCACCGGAATTATATTTGTATAATCTTGTTTGAGTGCTGTTCTAAGTGATTTATCAATTTCAACTTCGGTAACAGAATCATCTACAATATATCCATTATAATTCATACCCCAAATTGGCTTTTCTTTTTCATACACAATTTCTTCTCCAATAAAATCTCGTGAACCAAAATATGTATCATGATACAAAAATTCTCTTTCTGCATATTCATAATCTTTAGAATTAGGTCGTTGTGAAATAACCTTTTTTGCCATTTCAGAAGCATAAGTATTTTTCTTCGCTGTTTTTAGAAAATTTGTGAGTTTATTAAGATTCACAGATTTATTTTATAATTATTCATTTAAAAAACTATAGATGTCTTCAAAACAAACTATAAGACAAGCCAAATTCTGTCTTGCAATTTCTTCTCCCCTATTCCAATCAAAATCTTTTCTTTTTATTAATGTTTCTACCAAAAAAAATTGTAAAAATATTTCTGGCGGGATAAGTTCTTTCTTATACAAATTATGGTCTGTAATTTTATTAAAATCTTTTCTGTCTTTTAATTTAATGAAATCAACAAGATGACGAAGAATTAAATTAAAAAATAATTCTGATAATTTTAAGTAATTTTTTTGGTAATATAGTTTTTTTGACATCTTGCCTATTTGTTTTAATCCTTTCTTGTCTTCTGGGTCTTCCGTTGTTTCGCTTGCATATTCCCATGTAAGAAAAAAACTCTCTATGTCATTTTTGTTTTTAATAAGTTTCTTATATTCTTTATCTAATTTAGAGTATGACAAAAGCAAAATTATTGCTTTATTGTGCAATTCGGAGTTTTTTTCTTTTAAAAAACCCTCGTATGCTTCATCAAATTTTTGATTTTTGGTATCTTTCATATTAATTTAATTATAATCTTATTTTTTCTCTCCAAAGCTGGGGGACAGGGACTCGAACCCCGATACCATCCTCCAAAGGGATGTGTCCTGCCGTTAGACGATCCCCCAGCTTTGGAGAGAAATTTTCAATTATTAAACTAATAAATTTACTCTTTTTGAATTACTTTAACAAGCGCTAACTCTATTGGTAATTGTGGAAGTGCTGATTTACCTACTTGATTATATGCATCTATAAATTCTTTCAAAACAGACGAGTTTATTTTTGTTTCTTTTGCGTCTGCAATTTGTTTCAAAAATTTAAAATCTTCCTCTCCCAATTCTTCCTTAATTTCTTTTTCCATTTCTTTTGAAAATCTCAAAAGTAAAATTCCGCGCATTTTATGAAGAATAAGTTTTACAAAAACTTTCATATCAACATTATTTTCAGTCGCTTTATTTACAATTTCCAGAGATTTGTTCAAATCGCCGTCATTAATCATTTTAATAAATTTATTTATAAGTTCACCTCTTGGCGCACCTGTAATTCTTTCAACCTCATCAACACTCATTTTTTTGTCTTTTGATGAACGAATAATTTTTTGTAAAATTCCCATAGCATCCCTGAAAGAGCCATCCCCGAGAAGCGAGATTAGTTCAGCAGAAGATTGCTCAAGAGAAAATCCTTCTTTCTTAACAACTCCTTCAACCATATTTTTTATGACGGCCTGACTTGGTTTTTTAAATTGGTAAACTTCACATCGCGAAACAACGGTATCAGGAAGTTTGTGCATTTCGGTTGTCGCTAAAACAAAAATTGCGTACTCCGGCGGTTCCTCAAGCGTTTTCAAAAGAGCATTAAATGCCTCTTTCGTGAGCATGTGTACTTCGTCAATTATATAAACTTTGTATGGTGATTCAAAAGGAAGTGTATTAATTGACTCACGAAGCTCGCGGATATCATCAATCCCACGATTTGAAGCGGCGTCAATTTCATAAAGGTCATTACCCTTGCATCCAATTTCACGCGCCAAAATTCTCGCAACGCTTGTCTTCCCTATTCCACGACTCCCCGCAAAGAGATATGCGTGCGAAATTGAGCCGTTTTTAATAGTGCCTTCAATAACATCAGTTATGTGTTTTTGACCAAGCACATCTTTAAATTTTTCAGGACGATATTTACGATATAATGCGATTTCCATGTTTTTCATTTTAACCTATAAAATAGAAAATGGGAATTCTTAATTTCCTCGCCTATCGACAGGTAGGTAATTTCCCTGCCTGCCGGCAGGCAGGTAATGAAGCCCCAAAAAACAAAAATCTATTCTCTAATTCGCTACAATTAGAGAATAGATGCCTCATGTGAAAGAATTGGTGAAAATCATATTTATGCCATGGCGTAAATATGAAATCATAAATAAAAATTATTCTCTAATTTACCCCAGTACCACAACAAGTTGGCTACGGGGCAGGATTAAGTGGTTGAATAGTTCAAAAATTCAAAAATAAAAAAACCAGCCCGAATTGGGCTGGGTAAATACAAAAATATTTGCCTAAACTAAAATCAAGAAGCTTTTTGAGCAGGAAAAATTGTTGGTTTTTCATCAGATTTACCGGACAGATAACCGGCCCACGCAGATTGTTTTATATATTCCGCTCTTGCAACACCGGAAAGATATTCTTCACGCCGTTCTTCTGTCATGGTGGCAAGTAGCTCAAACATTTCAACGCCCAATTCTCTCACACTGCGTGCCTCTTTCCTTTCTTCATCTGTGAGCTTCGCCCATCTCAATTCAAAATCGAGTACCCTTTGTATCTCTTTTATTCCTCCTATTCGTCCTTCCTCGTCTATAAATTGATCAATATAATTCCCAATTACTTCAATAATTTCTTCCTGTTTCACTTTGGTGCCTCATTTAAATGTTCAAAAATGTGTTTATTCTGAGCTGAATAATACAGAAAAAAAATAATTTGTCAATTTTTTGTATACAACCATTCAATTGAATAAGAGAATAGAAAACTTTTTTCGCCTCTACTTTTGTATACAACCATTCAATTGAATAAGATAGTGGTTCTTAAAATTAAACACTCCATTACCTGCCTGCCGGTAGGCAGGGAAATTAGTAATTACTTGCCCCGCCTGCCTACCGCAGGCAGGTTAAATCTTTACCCCGTGAAATCTGAAAACTATTTCATTGGGGCGTAGGATATTTAACTGGGGGAAATTAAAAATTTATTTATCATCTTTTCAACTTCTTTTGCGTTTTTTGCCCCCATCAATCTAACATGTAATTCTTTTGCTCCATCCCTGCCTGCGCAGGCAGGCCATCCGCTTACATATGCTTTGAAATGTTTTTTCATAACATCAAAATGTTTGTTGGCTCCAAAAATTTTTACAAAAAGTTTGGTGTGTTCCAAAAGAATTTTCAATTTTTGTTCTATTGTCGGTTCAAAATCTTCATTCAAAAGCCATGGCTTACCAAAAAATCCCCTGCCTATCATTATTCCATCGCAACCAGTTTCTTTCGCGCGCGCCAATCCTTCTTCCCTACTTTTAACATCCCCATTTCCTATTATCAAAGTTCCCGATTTTAACCCATTGCGAATTTCAACAGCGCGCGCAACGGCAGTCCAATCAGCAGAAACTTTTGACATCTCTTTTTTGGTTCGCGCATGGATTGTAATGGCAACTGGATTTTCTGCGAGTAATTCTGGCAACCATTTTTCAATTTCATTTTTATTATAACCAATTCGTGTTTTTACAGACACTGGAATTTTACCAGCGCCCTCTTTTGCCCCGCGAATTATTTCTCTCGCAAGTTTTGGATTTTTTATGAGTTCGGCTCCCGCTCCTTGTTTTAAAATATTTTTATCTGGACAACCCATATTTATATCAATTCCGTCAAAGCCCATTTTTATAATAAGTTCGCAAGCTGTTTTTATTATCTCTGGATTTGAACCAAATAATTGCGCAACAATCGGCCTTTCAATTTCAGAAAAAATTAAATGCTGTTTCAAAATTTCTTTTCCTTTACTTAAAAGCCCATCGGCAGAAACAAATTCTGTAAACATAACGTCCGGCCCGCCTCCGGGGGGGCTAAACTTTCCATATTTTGCAATCATCTGTCTAAAAGGCGCGTCTGTAACATCGTACATTGGCGCTTGTACAAAAAATGGCCTTTTTAATTTAGTCCAAAAATTATTTTTCATATTTAGATAGTATCATTTTCCAAAAAATAAGGAACGAAGTGACTATATTTTGAGAACCCCTTCATCAATTTTGCTTTTGTTTATTGTTTAATTTTGTATAAATATGGAATATGTATATTCTCTTGCAACGCAGAGCTGAAATAAGTCGAGCGAAGCGAGCGCGTTGCTGATGTAATATTGTTCAAAATTGATGTGGGGTAAAACATTGATTGACAATAATATTCAAAAGAGTATTATCCTCTACGAATTTGTTCACAAAAAGAGGTTAGGATGTCTGATAATAAAACCATAATGGAACTCATAGACGAGATTTACAGAAATTATACTTTTTCTATTGGGGAATGTATTGAAGACCTTCTTTCCAATGGAAGGATAATTCCTGAAGACCTGAAAAAAGATAGGAGTTTAAAAAAAATTGATTGGTTATCTGTTGAACACCATACGAGTTCCGCTGAGGTAAAAAAGATAGCTCAACATAAATGCCGATAACATCGGCATTTTATTTTTATAAAAACCTCATTCAGAGGTTTTTATAAAAATAAAAAAGGGGTTGAAAACCTCCAATTGTGGGCTGAAAACCTCATTCAGAGCTTTTTTAGAAAAATAAAAAAGGGGCTGAAAAGCTCATTCAGAGGTTTTTATAAAAATAAAAAAGGGGCTGAAAAGCTCCAATTGTGGGCTGAAAAGCTCATTCAGAGCTTTTTTAGAAAAATAAAAAAGGGGCTGAAAAGCTCATTCAGAGCTTTTTTAGAAAAAAGAAAACGGGATTGAAAACCTCATTCAGAGGTTTTCAATTTATAAAACACTTTCCTACCAAATCTTAAATCTATGTAATCTAATTGAACATTATCACCAAATCCCTTTATTAATATTTTTTCGTTTAAAATTGCTGTTAAATTATCAAAAACCTCTCCCAGATTATCATCTTTATTAAATATTATTTTCCCGCCATAAAAATTATAATTTTTTGAATTATCGCCTAAATATATTTCATAATCACCATTATCACCGGCAAAAAACGACACCGGATTTAGGTTGACATCTTTGATAGATTTTATAAAAAAAGATATTTCTTTGAATCTTTTACTGTCCAAAAAATTAACTCCAATTTGTTTTATACCCTCTATATTCCCATAATTTCTAAAAAAGACACTTCCAGAAAAAATTGGGGCTTCGGTATATATATATCCATCTTCATCTAAAAAGTAACACTTCTCATCTATATTTATTTTTTTACCACACCATAAACCAGCAGGGCTTCTTTCTTTTATAGTTATACTAATTCCATTAAAACCTACTCTTTTAATATCAATATTTTTTATTCTTTTAAATTTATTATAAATATCTGCTTCTATTTTTTTCTTTCCATATATAAAAATATTTGTTTTTGGATATAAACCTAAATATTTTCCATTAATATTATTATTAATTATTGTTAATATTTCTTTCTCCGTAACAACAGAACCTTCGTTCTTTATAATTATATTCGTTATATTTATATCACTAATTCTTGAAACAAAAATTGACAAAATAAAGATAACTAATAATACAAAAAACACCAGAAAAATTTTGACTAAAAATTTCTTTCTTCTAGTTTCTTTTACTTTGGAGGAACTAAATCTGCTTTTTTTCCTAAGTAACATTTTCCTCTTTATATTTTATAACTTTTTTATAACTTTTTTACCTATATATTTTGCAAGTACATCCGGAATAATTATTGAACCGTCTTTTTGTTGACCATTTTCAACTACTGATATAAGAGCCCTAGCCGTTATCGCGGTACTATTTAACGAGTGAACATATTTAAATTTCCCATCGCTGTCCTTGTATTTTATATTTAATCTCCTTGTTTGAAAATCGTGAAAATATGAACAAGAATGGGTCTCTCTATATGTATTTTCAGAAGGTATCCACGCCTCTATATCATATTTTTTTACCTGTCCAAGTCCTAAATCCCCAGATGAACATACCACAATTCTGTATGGAACATCTAAATCCTGCATTATCTCTTCTGCATTTTTTAAAAGTTCTTCGTGATATTTAACACTTTCTTCATGGCTTGCCTCACAAAGTATAACCTGCTCTAACTTGAAAAATTCATGAACTCTAAATAATCCCTTCGTATCTTTTCCATGACTTCCGGCTTCACGTCTAAAACACGGAGAAAAGGACATAAATTTTATTGGAAGAGATTTTTTGTTAACGGTCTCATTCATATAATATCCCATTGTAGGAATTTCAGCTGTCCCCGAAAGAAAATTATCATCTTGAGTTTTGTATAAATCTTCTTCACCATCTGGGAGATATCCTGTCCCGATAAAGGATTCTTTCCCAACAAGAGATGGAACTATCATTGGAGTAAAACCTTTTTTTGTGACAAATCTATCCATCGTATATTGCCAAAGCGCAAAATTTAAAAGAGCCCCCTCATTTTTCATAAAATAACCACGGAAGCCGGAGACCTTAGCCCCTCTTTCAAAATCAACCATATCAAGATTTTTCATAATTTCAACATGATTTTTAGGATTAAAACCAAATTCTGGGATATCTCCCCATTTTTTTATTTCCTTATTGTCTTCTTCACTTTTACCGTCTGGGACAGACATGTCTGGTATGTTTGGAACTCGTAACATAATCATCTGCCACGCTTTTATGACCTCTCTTAATTCACTTTCTTCTTTCTGAATTGCTATTTTCAATTTTTGCATATCTGCTATAAGAAAATTTCTTTCGTTTTGATCTTTTGCAACTGATATTTTTTTTGTTACTTCATTTTGTTCGTTTCTTTTTTTATCAACTGACACAATAAGAGTTTTTCTTCTTTCATCAAAATCAATAAGCTCATCGATGTCTATCTTAATAGACTTCTTTTTTGCGGCCTTTTTAATTAAATCTTTATTTTCTCTTATAAATTTTATGTCTAACATATTTTATATAATTTAATAATTATTTATTAAGTAAACCCTGTTAAATAATTTGCTGAGAACAAATTCCTGCTTCGCAGGATTTAATAGGGTAAATTGTAGCAATTGATGATAAAATAGACAACAAGAGTCATAAAAACACTAAAACATAAAAACAATTATGAAAAACGAGATTAGAAAATTAGAATTTAAAGAGTTTCCGGGGCTTTTGAAAGAAATTACTGACCCGCCAAAACAGCTTTTTATAAGAGGTAATTTCCCAGATGAAAAAGAAAACAAATTCCTATGCGTGGTTGGCTCAAGAAAGTACACCCCATATGGAAAAGAAGCGTGTAAAAAAATCATAGAGGGATTGGCTGGATATCCTATTGTTATAGTTTCTGGCCTTGCGATTGGTATAGATAGTGTTGGCCATAATTCAGCACTTAATGTTGGTTTAAAAACTATCGCTGTCCCCGGGTCTGGCTTAGATGATTCTGTTTTATATCCTTCTTTAAACAAAAATTTGGCAAAAAAAATTCTGGAAAAGGGCGGAGCATTAATTTCAGAATTTGAACCTAATTTTAAAGCTACCCCGTGGAGTTTCCCACAAAGAAATAGAATAATGGCAGGTATATCACATGCTGTTTTGGTTATAGAGGCGGAAAAAATTTCAGGAACACTTATAACTTCACGATTAGCGACTGAATATAATAGAGATGTTATGACAATCCCGGGTTCAATATTTTCCAAAAATTCGGAGGGCCCGCATATGTTGTTAAGAACTGGCGCAACCCCTATAATTTGTTCTGGAGATATTCTCAATTTTTTCGATTTTAAAAGCGAAAAGAAAGACAAGAAAGAAATTTTAAAAGATTTATCGGGAGATGAGATTAGGATTATTGAATTATTAAGAGAACCAATTACAAAAGATGAACTAATAAGAAAATTGGGCATGCCAATAAATTCAGTCAATATACTCTTAAGCGCGATGGAGCTAAAAGGATTAATATCCGAAAAAATGGGGAAAATATTTTTTGTTTTTTAATAAATAAATAACCCGATTTCTGTTTTAAAAACAAAAATCGGGTTTGCACTCAAAGGTTTTTGTCCCAAAGAAAATTTTGGTCATCTCTTTCTATCTCTTTTATTGTGTCCCAGAAATAAAAAAGAATAAAAAAAGAGATAAAAAAGATAATCCCTATTATTATCAAAAATATTAATAATAATAGGCCTGAAATTCCTAAAAATCCCAATATCAGCGATGATAGGTAAATGACAATCGCGTCAGATACCAAAACCATTAGAAAAAACCATATAAAAACAAAAATGAACGGTATTTCTCTATCTTTCATAAAATAAAAACTCCTTGTTTATGTCTAATATTATTTATAACATAAATAGAAAAATAAATCAATCATTCACCCCGTTAAATAATTTTAAGATTTTATAACGATAAAATCTTAAAATTAAAAATTGATTCATAAAAATAAAAAATCCTTGGAAATAAACCGATTTTGAGTTAAAAATATTTTTATTTTAATAATAATTTTCAATTTTTATTTAACAGGGTAGATTTTGAGAATTTTTAATTAGGGGTTATACTCCTAAAGGCGCGGATAAACGCAGATATAAAAACGCAGATAGACGCAGATAAAAAATAACAAATAATAAAATGAAACTTTTAATTGTAGAGTCCCCAGCAAAATCTAAAACAATCTCAAAGTATCTCAATGACATGCCAGGAGATATTGAATATGTTGTAAAAGCAAGTGTTGGACATATAAGGGATCTGCCCAAAAATAATAAACAGGCGATAGATATAGAAGCTGGTTTTATTCCTCATTACGAAATAACAAAAGGGAAAGAAAAAATAATAAATGAACTAAAAAGCGCTTCAAAAAAAGCAGATGAGGTTTTATTGGCAACTGACCCAGATAGAGAAGGAGAAGCAATAGCGTGGCATATAAAGGAGGTGGTCAAATTAGAAAACCCAAAAAGAATTGTATTTAATGAAATAACAAAAGAAGCGATTCAAGAAGCAATAAAACACCCTCGGGAAATTGATGATGATTTAAGAAAGGCACAAGAAGCTAGGAGAGTTTTAGATCGTCTCGTTGGGTATGATCTATCTGGTCTGATTTGGAAAAAAGTTAGATACGGACTTTCTGCTGGGAGAGTTCAGTCCCCCGCCTTGAGAATATTGATGGAAAGAGAAAGAGAAATAAGGGCGTTTATTCCTGAAAAATTTTGGACAATAACCGCAGATGTTGAAAACACAAAAGCTAAAGATAAAACAAAATTTACATTAACCTGTGACGAGGAACCAAGAGAAAAGGAACTGGCAGAAAAAATTGTTAAGGTTGGAGAGAGGGGGGTGTGGATTGTTGATGATATTAAAAAAACAGAAAGAAAGCAAAGCCCGAAAGCTCCATTTATTACTTCCACCTTACAACAAACAGCAAGCACGCGCCTTGGTTTTTCTCCTTCAAAAACAATGCTGGTGGCTCAAAAACTATATGAATCAGGACATATAACATATATGAGAACGGATAGCACCCTGTTGAGTTCTTCTGCACAAAAACAAATAGAAAAAGTTATTGTAAAAAAATATGGTGAAAAATATTCAAAACCAAGAGTTTATAAAAACAAAAGCAAGATGGCCCAAGAATCACATGAGGCAATAAGGCCCACCAATTTTGATTTAGAAAATGTTGGTGCTAATGAGGAACAGAAAAAATTGTACAAATTAATTTGGGCAAGAACTGTCGCATCACAGATGGCCGATGCAAATATATCTAATACCAAAATTATTGTTGAGATAAACAGTGGTGAAATACCAAACTTTAGTATAAATGGTTCAACTGTAATCTTTGATGGATGGATGAAGATTGATAAAAACGGCAACGAAAAAACAATTGAGCTACCAAATGTTTCTATAAAAGAAGAATTGAAGTTGATAGAAATAAACCCTGAAGAAAAACAAACGCAACCGCCGTCAAGATATACCGAAGCTGGTTTAATAAAAGAACTTGAGAAAAGAGGAATAGGAAGACCTTCAACCTATGCAACAATAATGAAAACCTTGGCTGATCGCGGATATGTTGAGAGAAAAAATAGAACCCTATTCCCCACCGATACTGGAGATGTAGTGAGTTCGTTTATTGAAAAAAATTTTGAAAATTATATAAGTGATTCTTTTACTGCCGAAATGGAAGATGAGCTTGATGAAATTGCAGATGGGAAAAGAGATTATACAAAAACACTGAAAGATTTTTATGAACCATTTAATAAAATAGTTATGTCAAAAGAAAACATTGAAAAAATAACAAATATGGGGTCTGCCCCGAATGAATTTAAGTGCCCAGAATGCGGCGGTCCAATGGTCATAAAACTTGGTAAAAATGGGAGATTTATGAGTTGTTCTAAATTCCCTGAATGCAGTGGGGCAAGAACAATAGACGGAGGAACAATTGACCCGCCAAAAGAAACTGGTGAGATGTGCCCAGAATGTAAAAATGGAAAATTGGTGGAAAGACATGGACGATTTGGAAAGTTTATTGCTTGTTCTAATTATCCAAAATGTAAATATATTAAAGAAAGCGAAAATAACGAAGAAAGAAAACAAAATGATACTGGGATAGAATGTCCTGTGTGCAAAAAAGGAACGATGGTTGAAAGAAAAGGAAGATTTGGAATATTTTACAGTTGTTCTAATTATCCAAAATGTAAAAATGCTATAAAGTCAAAACCGACTGGAGATATTTGTAATGAATGTGGTTCTCTAATGATGGAAGGAACAAAAACCATACCTGAAAGATGTTCTAATAAAAGTTGCCCAAATCATAACCCACATAAATTCAAATGATCTGGGAGATCATTTGAATCCATAATTTTAAAATCCCTAAATGGGATTTTAAAAAATCGTGCCAGATTTTAATCCTTATTCTTTTTGTTTTTTAAAAAAATGATCTGGGAGATCATTTGAATCCATAATATTTTTTGTTCACCTCTGAATCAAGTTTTTAATCCATCTTGGTGAAATATCCTTCGGATTTCACCTGCCTGCGGTAGGCAGGCGGGACAAGTAATTAATTTTTTTGTTTAATTGTTTTATTGTTTTATTGATTTTTTACTTCATATGAGTATAGATTTAAAAAAACTAACGGAGGGATTTTCAGAGGCAGAAGGTAAAATTATAAAAAAGGCCTTTGAATTCGCCAAAAAATGTCATAAAGAACAGAGGAGATTTTCTGGTGAGCCCTATTTTGCATACCCATACAAGACAGCCCTTATTTTGAAAGAGCTAGATATGGACCCCCAAACAATAGTGGCTGGGCTACTTCATGATGTAACAGAAGATGGGTTGGTTGAACAAAATTTAATAAAAAAAGAGTTCGGTGAAGAAATTAATTTTTTGATTGAGGGAGTAACAAAGTTGGGAAAAATTAGATTTAGGGGGGCAAAAAGATATGTTGAAAGTTTAAGAAAGTTATTCATAGCAACTTCGGAAGATATAAGAGTACTGATAATAAAATTAGCTGATCGTTTACATAACATGAGAACCCTTGATCATATACAGAGTGAAGAAAAAAGAAAAAGAATCGCAACTGAAACGATAGAGGTATACGCCCCGATTGCTCATAGATTAGGTATGGGGAAATTTAGATGCGAACTAGAAGATCTGTCTTTTAAACATTTATTGCCAAATGAGTATAATGAAACCAAAAAGGTAGTAGAAAATAAGCATGGGAAAAATACAAAATCCTTGAAAGAAATTTATGATATTTTAAAAAAAATATTAGAGAAAGAAAAAATTCATATTGAAGAAATGGGCTATAGAAAAAAACATTTATATGGTCTATACAAAAAATTACAAAAAAAAGAAATGGATATAGACGATGTTTTTGATATTTTTGCTTTAAGGGTTGTTGTTAGTTCCATAAGTGATTGCTACAAAGTGCTAGGCATTGTCCATAGCATTTGGAAACCTCTACCGGGGAGGATAAAGGACTATATTGCTTCTCCTAAACCAAATGGATATAGAAGTATTCATACTTCTGTATTTACAGGAAAGGGGGATGTTGTTGAGATTCAGATTAGAACAAAAGAAATACACAAGGAAGCTGAATACGGTATAGTATCCCATGTTTCCTATAAAGAGAAGAGTGGGGGGAAGGATGTGATTAAAAATTTAATGTGGTTTAATAAAATTTCGTCATTAGCAAAAAAGGAAAATGCGGACACTCCAGAAAGAGAGACAAAAAAAGAATCTCCCAAATGGATAAAGGATCTGGCTGAAATACAAACAGAAGTATCTGCGCCAAAAGAGTTTATAAAAAATTTGAAAAATGATTTCTTTGAAAACAGAATTTTTGTTTTTACTCCAAATGGAGATGTTGTTGATTTACCGCTGGAGTCAACGCCATTAGACTTTGCCTATCACATACATTCAGATATCGGGAACCATTCTTCTGGGGCAAAAATAAATAACAAATTTGTCTCACTTGATACAAAATTAAAAAATGGAGATATTATAAAAATAGTTGTAAATAAAAATAGTTATCCCACGCAAAAATGGTTGAACATAGTAAAAACATCAATGGCCAAAAGATTTATAAGACGGGCGTTGTCAAATAAATGAAAAATGTCCCTAAGGCCATTTTTCATCCATAATTATTTCTGTTTTTAAAAAAACACAAAAAATGTGGACTAAAACCTGACACTACTCTTAAAAACCCCGTTTAGGGGTTTTTAAGTATGGATGAAAAAGCAACTTGGGTTGCTTTTTTTAAAAAACAAAAAAAATTCTGGATGAAAAAGCAACTTGGGTTGCTTTTTCTAAAAAACAAAAAAAATTCTGGATGAAAAAGCAACTTGGGTTGCTT
>JAHIHZ010000006.1 GCA_018899555.1 Patescibacteria group bacterium | reverse complement strand
TCACCGCTGACCAGAAGTTTCGAGCTGATGTAGATGGAAATGGAATTGTCCAATCATATGACGCTTCACTCATTTTGCAGAAATACAATTTGTCGTGCGATTAGCAATTTAATCTTTTTCTAAATTGGCTAACAGCGGATGTAATAAGCACCTTGGATAGTTCAAGTAACAACGAATAAAACACACAAAAGATTCAGATACAAATATTTCGTCAAGTTGTACAGATTGTACAGATCAAAAAAAATTTGAATCACTTACCAAATAAAAAATAGTATGTATGTATAAAAAACTGGATGGTGATCAAGAATTAGAATCTTATAGAGAACAATTTCTAAAATTAGTTAATCCAAATTAAATCTCTGATCAAAACATGTTCACAAAAAAACAAATTACAAGCGGAATTAAAATAACTGTTCTATCAGCGATTCTGATTGTTGGTTTAAACTACGCAAACGCGGCATGGAGTGGACCGACCGCAAACCCACCAAGCGGAGGTATTCCTACCCCCGTGAATGTAAGTTCCATAAATCAAGTTAAGAACGGCGGTTTGGGAGTAAACGCGCTGTCTGTATTTGGTGACGGATTATTTAGCAGAGATATGACAGCAAACGAGTTTTGTTTTTCTGATGGAAAATGTATAACATCTTGGTCGCAACTGCAGAGTACTTCAACACCACAAGCTCCAACAGTATCCCTTTCGTCGTCGCCGACTTCAATTGCTTACGGCGGTTCATCAACTCTCACATGGTCTTCAATTAATGCAACAAGTTGTTCAGCAAACTGGACATCTTCAACCGCAACAAGTGGAACTGCAACAAAATCAAATTTAACATCATCACAAACTTATACAATGGCATGCACGGGGGCGGGAGGTTCTGCTCAAGGCAGTGCCACTGTTACAGTTGGTTCTGCACCTCCGCCACCACCTCCGCCACCTCCTTGTACAGAACAAACATATTATTTAGATAGCGATAAAGATGGATATGGTGCTGGTTCTGCTGTTGATAGTTCTTGTGATATTCCAGCAGGGTATTCAACGGTGAATACTGATTGCGCTCCAATCGATTCTACAAAATGGCGAAATGAAACTCTTCATCCTGATAGAGATGGAGATGGATATTATAGCGTAAAAGGAGAAACAATTTGTGTTGGCTCCAGCGTAAGTGTTCCTGGTTATCAATATGGTAGTGGTAACGACTGTTATGACGGCAATGCTCTAGCGCATCCTTATGGTAGGCCTCCATATCCTAACTATTTTACATCAGATCGTGGTGACGGTAGTTTTGATTATGACTGCAGTGGCTATATTACTAGACAGGTTGGTACGGTAAATGCTGTAGCCAGCCAAACTATTCCTCCTTATATTTTAGGCGATTATGCTAATGGGTATGGATGTTATGGAAATATCATAACTTATAATCGTTGTACTACAGGGGCTTCTTTTTTGCCGTCTTGTGGCTCTTCCTTCAGTTTTTGTGGCTCGATACAATCTGGTCCTATTTACAGCGATTCTCAATGTACGCAACCAATGGGTACTCTAGACCAATATGGCTACTATGTTTGGAATGGCGCCAGCTCGTTTACTCAAGGATGTTTTTGATTAATTTCTAAGAGTTTATAAAAAAATATCAGTTAAATAAAAAAACAATATGGACATTAGTCAAAACAAAAAGAAATTACTTATATTTATAGTATTGATAGCAGTTATTATTGTGGTTATTCTTCTACTTCAAAATAATTCTGCTATAAATCTAGACACACAACAAAATAAACAGGAAGAAAGCATTACTACCGACTTGAAAGAGTTTACAGATAAACAGAAAGAAATATTTGGGCAAAGAGAAGCAACAAATCCAAAAGATTCCAGCGCGAAAAGAGAACTTTCGCGAGCATATTATCTTTCCAGAGATTATGAAAAAGCGGAAGCGCTTATAAAAGAAGCAATTGCGCTGGACGGTTCAAATCCGCAATTTTATGTGGACTTTGGAAGAATATATGAGGCAAAAAAAGACACAACGAACGCAGAAAAAATGTATAAGAAAGCAATAGAATTAAATACAAAAGAGATAGAGATTAAAAATGAAATAACAAAAGAAACCAAGATGTCTATTTATGGTATACCCACGCCATATACAGCACTTGCGGGATTGTATCTAAGTACTAATCAATTAGACAAATCTGCACAAATTCTCTTGGAAGGAATAAAAGTTAATGAAAAATATCCATATTTTTATTCCTTGCTTTCAGATGTGTATGAAAAATTGGGCGATACACAGAAATCAAAATCTTATGAGGAACAATTTCAGAAACTGATTAAATGAAAAATGTCACTAAGAACATTTTTCATCCATCCCAGTTAAATGTGCCATGCACTTATTTAACCTGCCTGCGGTAGGCAGGCGGGACAAGTAATATTTTAATAAACCCCGCCCTTTCTTTTACGAAAGGGCGGGGTTTTATTTTATTCACTATTTTACAGAAAATATTAAATAAATTTGGTATACTTTATAGCAAGAAAACAAAAAAACAATGAAGCAATGAAGCAATTTTTATTTTACTTTTCTATTTTTTTTGTTTTCTTGTTTTCTTGTTTTTGAGATTTAGTGATTTTCCAAAAAATAAGGAGTGGAGCGATTATATTTTTTGAGAATCCAGCACCACTTTTGTATTTTTACAAAGAATTTTAAGATTAAAAAATTTGAAGAAATTTTTTATCTCAAAAATTCAACAGCAAAAATATAGAAGTGGTGCGGGGTGATGATTTTTATATTCGCTTCGCTCATTAAAAATCTATCATGCACATAGAAGAAGAAAAATTAAAGGAATTTATTTTGGACTCAGGATTAGTTTCTAAGTCGGATTTTGTTGAAGCCCAAAAAGAGGGGATTAAAAGGAGTATCAATACCGGCGAGATTCTTGTGAACAAAGGTCTCTTGCACGAGGATGATTTGAGAAGAATACATGCTCATATTTTTGGAATACCATTTGTCAGTTTAAAAAACAAAAAAGTAGATTTCAGCATACTCTCACTTATTCCGGAACCGATAGCAAGAAATCACAACATTATTGCTTTTGCGAAAGATGAAAACAATCTTGAAGTCGCGATGCTTGATGTGGAGGACTTGGCGGCTATTGATTTTGTTAAAAAGAAAGTAGGGTTGAAAATATTACCGCGACTTACTGATAATGAATCAATTAAGAGTGTTTTGCTCCAATATCAAAAAACCCTAAAAGCAGAATTTGGAGACATAATAAAAAGAGAAGGCGCCGCCATAAAGAGTATAAAAGAGGAAAAAGATGAAATATCAGAAAAGGACCTTAAAAAAATGGCCGAAGGCCTTCCCGTCATAAGAATAGTTGACACATTATTAAAACACGCTGTTTTACAAAGCGCGTCAGATATTCATATTGAACCGATGGAAAAAGAGCTTTTGGTGAGATATAGAATAGACGGAATATTAAGAGATGCGATGATATTGCCCAAAGATGCGGCTCCGAGCATCTCTGCAAGAATAAAGGTCTTATCTAATTTAAAGCTTGATGAAAAAAGATTGCCACAGGACGGCAGGTTTAAAATTGAAATGGAAGAGCAGAGGGTATCTTTAAGAGTTTCAATTTTACCGACATATTTTGGCGAGAAGGTAGTTATGAGATTACTAAGAGAAGGAGCGTCTGGCTTCACATTAGAAGGGTTGGGTTTTTATGGCGAAGGTCTTGAAAGAATACACGGTGCAACAAAACAAACAACGGGAATGATATTAGCCACAGGGCCTACCGGTTGCGGCAAAACAACGACGCTTTATACAATTTTAGATATTTTAAATACACCGGAGGTAAATATTTCAACAATTGAGGACCCAATTGAATATCAGATGCCAAGGGTAAACCAAACTCAGGTAAAATCGGAGATAGGGTTCACTTTTGGTAATGGGCTTCGCTCTTTGGTCAGGCAGGACCCAGATATAATAATGGTTGGAGAAATAAGAGACACAGAAACAGCATCTCTTGCAGTAAACGCATCCTTAACCGGACACCTTGTTTTATCTACACTTCACACGAATTCCGCCGCTGGAGCAATGCCGAGATTGATTGATATGAAAATAGAACCGTTTTTAATTGTTTCAACAATAAAAGTTATCATTGGGCAGAGATTGGTAAGAAAACTGGATTCAAAAAAAGAAAAATACTTTTTAACCAACGCAGAAATAAAATCATTATCTAAATCTGTTGACCTGGACAGGGTATTTAAAATCTTAAAAGAAGAAAATGTAATTTCAAAAGATGTTTCAGATTTTCAAGAAATTCCATTTTATAGACCAAAATCTTCCGCAGAGAATCCCGATGGTTATAAAAATAGAATTGGGATTCACGAAGTTCTTAAGATGTCTCCAACAATAAAGGACTTGATAATAGAAAACGCCGATAGCGATAAAATTGAAGAACAAGCAAAAAAAGAAGGTATGATGACCATGATTGAGGACGGAATTTTTAAAGCAGCGCAGGGGATTACGAGTATAGAGGAAATATTGAGAGTGATATCGGAATAAATTCAAAAGCGATGAATGAGCTTTTGAATCCAAAATGTTTTTTATAAATTTAGCTCATAAATATCGATTTTTAAAAACCCAGACCCACCTACCGGCAGGCAGGCCTAAACCCAACCGTTTTCAAAAATTATATTTACTCGCTAAATAAAAATACAAAAATCAATTTAATATTTGTTAATTTTTTAATTTTAAATTGTCATTTTACATTCCCGCCTGCCATCGCCTAAAGTCGCACAAGTTTTATGATATTGTTAATGATGGTATTTAATCACTAAAATCATATATCTGCAAAAGGTTGGCTCTGGGCTTTGGCGGGCAGGTTGATTTTTTAATTTTTAACTTATTACCGTGAAATTCAAATTTAAAGCAATTAAAAAAGACGGTGAAATTTTTGAAGATACTATAAATGTAAAAGACAAGTTCGCTTTGTTTAAATATCTAAAAGGGGAGGAATTAACATTAATTTCAACGGAAGAAATAAAGGAGAACAGGTTTTCTTCCTATAAGAAAATTTTCAGCTTTTTTAAAAAAATAAAAACGGAAGAAAAAATAATGCTTGCGAGAAACCTCGGGGCAATGATAAAAGCCGGGCTTTCTTTAACAAGGGCGATTTCAATTGTAGGAAGACAGACAAAAAATACGAAAATGAAGAAAGTTCTTAAAAGTATTGAAAGTGACCTTGGAGGTGGGGACACTTTTAGCAGTGCTTTATCAAAATTTCCAGAAATATTTCCACAACTTTTTATATCAATGGTTGGCGCCGGAGAAGAAAGCGGAGATTTATCGGGTTCTTTAAAAAACATATCAGAACAAATGGAAAGGTCCAACAATTTAAGAAAAAAAATAAAAGGAGCGATGATATATCCATCTATTATTATTGTGGCTATGATAATAATAGGTATTCTAATGTTAATTTTTGTTGTACCAACCCTCACATCAACATTTGAAGAACTTGGAGCCGATTTGCCATTTAGTACGCAGGTTATTATTACTATAAGCGAACTTTTTAAGGAAAACACATTTTTAATGATTTTTATTTTAATTTTTATTTCTTTTGGAGGTTATGGTTTATTAAAAACAAAAAAAGGAAAACATTTTTTTGACTATATTATGTTGAAAATTCCTTTGATTAAAGAATTAACAAAAGAAATAAATTCTGCGAGGACGACAGGCACCCTTTCCACACTGCTTTCTTCTGGGGTTGATGTTGTTAAGTCGTTAGAAATAACAAAAAATGTTGTTCAAAATTCATTTTACAAAAAAGTTATAGAAACAGCTCAGAGGTCTATTCAAAAAGGCGCACCCATTTCGCAAACATTTAAAAATAATGAAAATCTTTATCCCGCATTTGTTGGAGAAATGATTTCTGTGGGAGAAGAAACAGGGCAATTGCCAGATTTATTAATGCAGGTGGCAAATTTCTATGAAGAAGAAGTAGAAAGAAAAACAAAGAATATGTCTACAATAATTGAACCCCTATTGATGATTATTGTTGGAGCGGCCTTGGGTTTTTTTGCGATATCAATGATAACCCCTATGTATTCTCTGACAAATAGTATGTAAAATATTTTTATGCAAATTAAAAAAGGATTCTCATTATTTGAAATACTTTTATCAATAGCGATTATTGTGGTTATTTTGTTTGTTGTGATAAATTTATTTTCAAACTATAACAAGAAACAGGTCTTGGATAATTCAGTAGAAAAAGTGTCATCTCTATTAAAAGAAGCAAGGAGTTTGACAATTTCCTCAAAGGATGATAATTCTTACGGCGTTCATTTTGAGCAGGATGTTGTAGTTCTTTTCAAGGGAACTACTTACATTTCAGATGATCCAAACAATAAAATAAATCAAATAGATAAAAAAGCTTTTATATCCGAAATAAATTTAAATGGCGGTGGGGATAATGTTATTTTCCAAAGGTTAACAGGCAAGACGGATTATTACGGAACAGTAAAAATATCTCTAACTTCGGATGTTTTAAATTTTAAAACGGTATCAATTTATCAAACCGGTGTTGTAGAAAAAAATTAACCCTGTTAAATCCTGCAAGGCAGGAATTCGCTAACGGCGAATTATTTAACAGGGCAAGTAAAACAATTTTTAAAAACGGATGAGTAAAATGAAAATATCAAAAATAAAAAAAGTGGAGAATAAAAAAGGAATTGGATTAGTAGAAATGATGGTTGGACTATCTGTCTTTATATTTATTGTTTTAAGTTTTATTATTTCTTTCAATTATTTTATAAAGAACTCTATTTTGGGCACAAAAACAGTACAGGCATATTTTTTAGCAGAGGAAGGCATAGAGGCGATAAAATCAATGAGAAATAACAGCTGGACCGTAAATATTAATCAGCTTGTTTCAGGTCAAGAATATTATCTTCACTTTAATGGGAATTATTGGGAAAGTACGACTACACAATCAACGATTGATGGGGTCTTTACAAGAAAGTTTATCTTGGAAAATATATATAGGGATACAAATGGAGACATTTCTTCTTCCGGTGTTTTAGATTCTGGGTCCAAAAAAATAAATGTTTTCATTTTGTATAATATAAATGAGGTGGTTGTAACAAAAAATCTTTCAACCATAATTACAAATATTTTTGGTAATTGAAAAGCCCTAAATGGGCTTTTCAATCCAGAATATATTTTGGTTAATTTTAATCCGCAATTAATTTTTTTGTTAAATATTTCAATCTATCCCAGTTAAATATGCTTCGCATTTAATCTGCCTGCGGTAGGCAGGCGGGACAAGTAATATTTTTATAAGATCATCCCATTAGAGATGAAATTATCAACAAAATTTGGAATAAATATTTAATATAAATTTATGAAAGTGAACAAAATCTTATCAATTTATCTGCGGAAATGTTTAAAAACATTCCCTATCTCTAACGGGGTTCACCCTGTTAAATCCTGCGTGGCAGGAATTTTGTTCCCAACAAAATTATTTAACAGGGCAGGCAAAGGTATTTCACTAATAGAGGTATTAATATACATGGCAATAACAACGATGGTGTTGGTTTTTGTTATTAACATGATGATGTTTACCACTAAAACATTTAATGGTTTTAAAATTTCAAGAGATATAAAAAATTCTGCAACCATATCAATGGGTAGAATGATAAATGAAATTAGAAAAGCGAAAAGTGTGGATCAAACATTGAGCTTATTTGATAATCCCAACGGCAAATTGGCCCTTAATATGATAAACGGCGATAAAACAACCCTCTTTCTTGATTCGGGGATTTTAAAAATAGAGAATAATGGAACAATAGAAGGCAGTTTAAGTTTAACAGACACTTTCATAAACAGTTTAGTGTTTAAGGTGATAAATAACACCAAGGGTCAAGCAGTAAAAATAGAAATTAATATAAAAGATAAAGAAAATGGTTTTACAAAATCAGAAAATTTTTATATGACGACAGTTCTTCAGGGGTCATATTAACTAAAAATCTGAAAGATTTTTAGAAAACACCCCATTAGAAGTTCATTCAGAGTAAAAACTTTTTTAGAGTATAAAAACAAATTCGCCTAACGGCTTCCGCTATTCTTAAATTGTGTTTAGTATTAAACTTCTAACGGGGCAAGTAAAATCATAAAAATTTAAAAATATGGATATAAGAAGAATAAATCACAACAAAGGGCAGATAATGATAGGAATTGTCGTTATGTTTGTTGTTATTTCGTTGTCTATTATTTCTGGCGTTGCTTGGAATGTTCAAAAAGAAACTCTTGCGGAGTCCAATTTGTCTTCTTCCGCAAGAAGTTATTATTCCGCGGAAGCAATTACTGAAGATGTCGTGTACAGAATTAAAAATGGAATTCAGGTATCTCCCACCGAGACAATAAACATAAACGGCGCGATTGGAACAGCGGTTATTACGGATGAATTAGGAAATAAAATAGTGAGTACATTGGGAGATTATAGAAATTCCATAAGAAAAACATCTGTGTCATTAAGCGAAGGTACAGGAGCATCTTTCCATTATGGGGTTCAGGCCGGTCAGGGGGGCTTTGTTATGGAAAACTCCTCACAAATTTATGGAAATCTATTTTCTAATGGACCCGCAATCGGTTCTGGGAGTTCAATGGTATCTGGCGATATTGTTTCTTCTGGCTCAAGTGGCTTAATAGAAGGAATATATTCTCTCGGTTCTGCTTATTCTAATACGATAAGAAATTCTACAATATCTGGCGATGCTTATTACAAAAATATTTATGATACATCAGTTTTAGGAACACAATTTCCCGATAGTTTAGACCAAGAGCTAGAAGCATTACCCATTTCGGATGAGCTGATTGAATCCTTAAAAGATGAAGCGGAAATGGGTGGAATAATAACTACTCCGTGTCCTTATGTAATAGACACAAATAAAACAATTGGACCAATAAAAATAAATTGTAATTTACAAATAAAGGGATCACCGGTGGTTATATTAAAAGGGAATGTATGGGTTTCGGGGGATATATATTTTGATAATGGACCACAAATAAAAGTAGATTCATCTTTGGGAAATAAGAGCGTTGCTATGATTGCGGATAAGGAATCAAATAGAACAAGCAGTAGTAAAATAGAAGTTTCTAATACGACATCTTTTGAGGGTTCTGGCGCGGAGGGCTCTTATGTTTTACTGATTTCAAATAATAATTCTTCTGAAAATGGGGGCTCTGTTAAGGCAATTGAAGTTGAGAATAGTGTAGTAGGCGACTTGATTGTTTTTGCCGGGCATGGGGAAATATTTTTGAAAAATAGTATTAACTTGAAAGAAGTTAGCGCATATAAAATTCATTTACAAAACACAGCGGCGATTACATACGAAACAGGATTACAAAATACGATTTTCACTTCTGGCCCTAGCGGGGGTTTTAATATAAACTCTTGGGGGGAGGTAAAATAATTAAAAACCTCTGGGAGAGGTTTTTAATCCATAATTCAAATGCTCTGGGAGAGCATTTGAATACATAATGTGTTTACTTTCGTGTTCGTGGAAGCTTTTTCATCCATAATTTTTTAAGGTTTTTAATTCACAATACTTTTTCATCTGTAATTAAATTTACCCCGTTGGATATGATGCTTCAGCATCATAAAACTCAAGGGCTTTTATTTCACAGGGCAGGCAAAATATGAAAACTAAAATCAAAAACAAAATAGTAGTAGCGAATTGGAAAATGGAGCCAAAAACACAAGATGAGGCGCTTAAAATTTTTAATGATACAAAAAAAGCTTCAAAGAATTTGAAAAATACAAAAGTTGTAATATGTCCTCCGAATTTCTATGTTAATGAGCTGAAAGAGGGTTTAGGTAAAAGTAAAAAAATATCTTTTGGAGTTCAAGATGTTTTTTCTGAAGAAGAAGGAGCTCATACGGGAGAAATTTCCATAGATATGGTGAAAAATTTAGGTGTGGAATATGTAATAGTCGGGCATTCGGAAAGACGCTCGTTAGGGGAGGATGATGATACTGTTTCAAAAAAAGTAAATTTAGTTTTGAATTCAAAATTAAATCCAATCCTGTGTGTAGGAGAAAAAGAAAGAGACGAAGAAGGGAACTTCCTTTTGTTTATTTTAGAGCAGATAAAGAATTCTCTCCAAAAAGTTGAAAAAAAACATTTAAAAAATTTGATAATCGCATACGAACCAATTTGGGCGATAGGAAAAACAGCCCAAGATGCTATGGATTCTCGCGGAGTTCATCAGATGTCCCTTTTTATAAAAAAAGTTTTAAAAGATTTGTTTGATGAGAAAATAGCAGAGAAAACAATGATACTTTATGGGGGCTCGGTTGAATTAAGCAACGCAGAAGATTTAATTAAGAATGGCAATATAGATGGTTTCCTTGTCGGGCATGAATCATTGGATGCCGATAAGTTTTGTGAAATCTTGAAAATAGTAGATAAATGAAAAATGTTCTTATGGACATTTTTCATCTATACTTTGAAAGCTCTAACTTTGGAAAAGGTGTCAGGAACCTTTCTTTGGCCTTCCTCTTTTCTCTTTTCCTTTACTTGGTGGCGGAGCTACCAAGTAATCAATTTAGTAACTTAGTTATTAAATCTTCAAACCACCAACCTGGAAACTAAGTTTCCATTTCCAAGTAAAATTAGCGAATAAAAACCGGACTTAATAAGAAAAGAAAATAAAAGCTATTCTAATGTTCTTAAGAACATTAGAATAGCTTTTATCTATAAGATATTATCTCAATTCTTTCTTAATTTTTTCTGCCACCTCTTTCATTTCTCCATCTTTACACTTGTAAATTTTTTCTGGGTTTGGTCCATGTGAATGTTGGTCACCTTCAAATTTAGGAATCAGGTGTATGTGTGCATGTGGAACCCCAAGTCCGTAAACAATATAGGAGACTAATACAGAATCAAGAGCTTTTTGAATTACCCACGATAATTTTCTTGCAGTTTCCCAGTATTCCCCAAACGGTTCATAATCGTTAACCCATTCAAAATGTTTTTTTGGTACCAAAAGAGAATGCCCAGGATTGAGAGGGTTAATATCAAGAAATGCAAAAAAGTTTTCATCTTCATAAACCTTATGACATGGGATTTCGCCTTTAATTATTTTACAAAATATACATTCCATAATTTCATTATAGAATGTAAAATGTAAATCTCAAAATGTAAAATGACAGTTAAAAATGTAAAAATTAATAAATTTTTTTAGAACTATTTCACTTTGAATTTTACATTGTCATTTTTAATTTTGATTTTTTAATTTTAAATTTTCTATGTGTTATACTTTTATCTTATGAAATACAAAGTTTCTAAAAACTTAGATTCAAAAACAGAAAAAGAATTGCAAAATTACCCGGAACTAACTCGTAAACTTTTATCAAACAGAGGAATAAAAACCGCAAAAGATGCGGGAGATTTTTTGAATTTAGATTATGAAAAACATACCCACGACCCATTTTTGATGAAAGGAATGAAAAAAGCAGTTAAGGGAATTTTAGATGTAATAAAAAATGATGAGAAAATTGTTATTTTTAGTGATTACGATATGGATGGAATTCCTGGAGCAGTTGCATTTCACGATTTTTTTAAAAAAATTAAGTATGAAAATTTTATAAATTATATTCCTCACAGAAACAAAGAAGGATTTGGTCTAAACAAAACAGCTATAAAAGAATTTTCAGAAAACAACACAAAACTCCTTATAACAATTGATTGTGGAATAACAAATGTTGAAGAAGTCAAACTAGCAAACAAATTAGGAATTGATGTAATCATTACTGACCACCATTTAGAGAATTCTCACATACCAAAAGCATTTGCAATATTAAATCCAAAACAAAAAGATGAAAGTTATCCATTTAAAAATTTATGTGGCGCAGGTGTCATTTTTAAATTAATTCAGGCATTGATTAAAAGGGGGAATGAAGAAAAAATGTTTGAAATTAACAACGGATGGGAAAAATGGCTTCTTGATATGGTTGGGATGGCTACAATTGCAGATATGGTTCCGCTTGTTGGGGAGAATAGAATTTTTGCATACTATGGTTTAAAAGTTTTAAAAAAATCACCACGAGTTGGATTAGTTAAATTACTTAAGAAAATTGGTGTAAACCAAGACACTCTTTCAGAAGATGATATTGGATTTATGATAGGGCCAAGAATAAACGCGGCATCAAGGATGGATGTTCCGATGGAGGCTTTTAACCTTCTTACAACAACAGACGAAGTGGAAGCCGATAGACTTGCGCTACATTTAAATAAAATAAACAATGAAAGAAAGGGGGTTGTTGCATCAATAATTAAGGAAATAAAAAAGAATTACAAACACAGAGAAGATAGAGGAATAATTGTAATGGGCGATCCGAGGTGGAGCCCTGGGTTGGTGGGTTTGGCTTGTAATACTCTCACAGAAAATTATAAGAAGCCCGTTTTTTTATGGGGGAGAGATGAAAATTCTGTTATTAAAGGATCTTGTAGATCAGATGGAGTACTTGATTTAGTAGAACTTATGACGGAAATGAAAACTGAAATTTTTATTGAATATGGGGGGCACTCATTTTCCGGCGGTTTCTCTGTCCAGAACGAAAAAATACATTTTCTTGAAGAAGAATTAAATCTTGCCCACGAAAGATTAAAAAATAAAAAACAAGATAAATCTGTGAAGATAAAAGAAGACCTGCCTGCGCAGGCAGGAAAAATTTTAGTTGACGATGAGCTTTCTATTGATGATATAAATTTTGAAAAATATTCTCAGATAGAAACAATGTCTCCTTTTGGAGAGGGAAATCCAAGACCACTTTTTTTATTTAGAAACTTAGAAATTAATAAAGTTTCGGTTTTTGGAAAGAGTATGGAACATTTAAAATTAGAATTTAGAAATTCTTTGGAGAATAAAATAGAGGCAATAAGTTTTTTTGGACTAAAAAAGGAAGAGAGTTTGTCTTTAGAAAACGGACAAAAAATAAACATAGTCGCAAATATTGAAAAATCTAATTTCGGAAGATTCCCACAACTAAGATTAAGAATAGTTGGTTTTTTTAACTCAGGTGGTATTATTAAATTTAAGAGTAATTCATTTTGAGCGGATTAATTCCGCTTTTTATTTTATATGCATAATGTTAAAATTTTAAAATGCACAACAATATAATTATTTTTACAGACGGCTCAGCCCTTAATAACCCCGGTAAGGCAGGATGGGGGGCAGTTCTTGTTTTTGATAAAAAAGAAATATTAGAGATTGGAGGTTTTGAAAAAAAATCCACAAACAACAGAATGGAAATGACATCTGCGATTGAATCTCTAAGAATATTAGAAAAAAATAAAGGAATAAACAATAAAACACAGATTATTATTAATACTGATTCAAGTTATTTGTTTAATGGGATAACAAAATGGGTTAGTGGTTGGGTTTTGAAAAACTGGATAGGAGCCAATAAAAACCCAGTTCTAAACAAAGATTTATGGGAAAAACTAATGGTTTTGAATAATAAATTTAAAATTGAATGGAAACTTTTGCCGGGCCACAGTGGAATAATAGGGAACGAAAGAGCGGATGAGATAGCAACATCTTTTGCCTCAGAAGACCAACTAATTTTATATAAAGGAACGATTGAAAAATATAAAAAAAATATTTTGGATTTTAAAACCAACGGTACTAACGATAGAAGAAAAAAGATGAAGGCATATTCCTATTTGAGTATGATAGAGGGGATTATAAAAAAACATAAAACATGGGCAGAGTGTGAGTCCAGAATAAAAGGGAAAAAAGATGCCAAATTCAGAAAATCTATAGACAAAGACGATGAAAAAAAAATTATAGATGGATGGAGGAATGAAAATTGTCGTTAAGCAACAATTTTCATCCCTTTTTATTTTTTTAGAAAATTGTCGTTAAGCAACAATTTTCATCCATAATATACTTTTTGTTTTTTGAAAATTGTCGTTAATTAAAAAGCCCTGGGGGGCTTTTTAATTCATAATCTATTTTAGTTTAGACGATTTTCATCCATAATTTTTTTTTGTTCTTGAAACATTTGAGATTTGTTAATATTCAATGACTCTTGTTCAACCAAAAATTCGTTCACTTTTCTATTTTTTAATAATCGGTTTTATATCTGGAGTGTTTTTTCGCTCCTTTTTTAATTTGGGGGACTATTTTCTTTTGTTTCTCTTTGTTTTATCTTTGTTTTTATTTACACTCCATTGGTTCTTTAAAAGGAAAAACACAGAAAATAAAGAAATGAAATTTATTCTTTCTTCTTTTTTTATTTTGTTATTTATCTTGGGGGTTTTTAGATATGACATTTCGGATCAATACAAAGGAAATTCGATATTAGACAGGCTTGTTGAACAAAAAGTAGTTGCAGAGGGAATCATAATTAATGAACCAATAGAAAAAGACAAAAACACAAAATTCATAATAAAACTTAGAAAAGTAATGTTCGAAAACAATAAAGTAGAATTAGAAGACAGAATTTTAATAATTACAGAATCTCCTTCCTTCTTTAATTACGGCGATGTGGTTTTGATAGGTGGGATTTTGAATAAACCAAAAAATTTTATAACTGAAGGAAAAAAATTTGATTATGTTTCGTATCTCTCAAAAGATAGAATATTTTATCAAATGTTTTATCCGAGGATAGAAAGGGAATCTTCAAATGAAGGAAATTATATAAAACAAAATCTTTTTAAATTAAAAAATTCTTTTCTGAAGAGTATTAAAAGGACGATTTCAGAACCGCATTCCTCACTTTTAGGTGGTTTAACGGTCGGAGCCGAAGAATCACTCGGTGAAGCATTGCAAGAAAATTTTAGAAAAACAGGGATAATGCACATAGTTGTTTTATCTGGTTATAACGTGACGATTGTATCAGAAGCAATAATGAGAGTTTTTAGTTTTCTTCCTTTTGTTTTTAAATTTTCATTTGGGATTATTTCAATAATATTTTTTGTTTTAATGACAGGAGCCTCCGCTACAGCAGTGAGAGCTGGAATAATGGCAATTTTTGTAATTATTGCTCGCATAACAGGAAGAGAATACGAGGCCTTACGCGCTCTGTTTATTGCCGGAGTTTTTATGATAATTCAGAATCCAAAAATTTTAGCTTTTGATTCCTCTTTCCAGCTTTCTTTTATGGCAACACTTGGGCTTTTATATGTCTCACCCAAAATTTATAGATATTTTAAATTTATAACAACAAAATTTCAATTTCGCGAGCTCGTTGTTTCTGTAATAGCAACACAGCTTTTTGTTCTACCTCTAATTTTATATAAAATGGGTTACCTTTCTCTTCTGGCTCTACCAGTAAACCTTCTAATTCTTCCATTTATCCCGATAACAATGTTTTTTGGTTTTGTTTCAGGCGTTCTTGGTTTTCTAAGTTCTGCAATTTCATTCCCAGTTTCTTTTTTAACATTTATTTTGCTAGATTATGAGTTAAAAATTGTTAATTTTTTTGCCGACCTCCCTTTCTCATCAATTCAAATAAACAATTTCCCATTAATTTTAATGATTTTGATATATATAATTTATGGGATAGTTTTATTTTTTGTTAACAAAAGAACTAGAGTCAAAAATGATAAGTAGTATTATTTATATACAAACTTAACTTGATTTGGTTTAATTACCACACTATTCTAATGTTCTTAAGAACATTAGAATAGTGTGGTAAAATAGTAAAATTAAAATAGTTTTTAGGTAAAAAATTTTAATGTTTTTTTAAATTATTTTTTATTATTTTAATTTTCATTTTAAATTTATGGAAAACAATACATATAAAAAATTAGAAAGAATCGTCAGAGGATTTTCAAATTATAGGAGGATTCAAATTTTGGAACTTTTGGCCAAAAAACCAGATTTGTCCATTTTTGATATTTCTGAAGAATTAGATGTTAATTTTAAGACAATATCTGCTCATGCTTCCAGACTTTTGAATGCTGGTGCATTGTCAAAAAAAGAAGATTTTACATCTGTTCGTCACAAACTCACACCGAGAGGAAAAGCTATTCTAATGTTCTTAAGAACATTAGAATAGCTTTTAGTGTTTTATTTCTATTTTTGTCGGTTTTTACTAATTTTACTTTATGAAAACATTCAAAAGTGTTCAAAAATATTTAAAAGTCCTGATTTTACTTTTTCTTTTTGTGGTGAATTTTTTTGTTTGGTCTTCTGTTTTTGCTCAAGAAAATCAAAATAAATTAAAAGTAGCATTTCTTGATGTAGGGCAAGGGGACGCGATTTTTATTGAAACTCCAAGTGGAAATCAAATTCTTATTGATGGGGGAGCGGATAAGAAAGTTTTAAGAGAGCTCTCAAAAATAATGCCTTTTCACGATAGGTCTATAGACATCGTTATAATTAGCCACCCAGACAAAGACCACATCGGCGGGCTTCCGAGTGTTTTTGAGAATTATGAGATATCTGCTTTTGTTGAGCCGGGAGTTGGGACGGACACTGATATTTACAATATATTAAAAAATTTAGTTAAAAAAGAAAATTCAAAAATAATTCTTGCAAGAAGCAATATGGTTTTTAATTTAGATAAGAATATTTTTTTAAAAATTCTTTTTCCAGACAGAGATGTTTCAGGAATGGATACAAATGACGCATCTGTGATTGCTCATCTTGTCTATGGCAATAGCGAATTTTTATTTACAGGCGATTCACCTCAAAAAATTGAAAAATATCTTGTTTCGCTGGGTGGAGAAAAATTAAATAGTGATGTTTTGAAAATTGGACACCACGGTTCAAAAACATCATCATCAAAATCTTTTGTTGGATTTGTTTCTCCAGAATATGCGGTTATATCTGTTGGCGCAGATAATAAATATGGACATCCAAATCAAGAAGTAATTAATATATTGAATGAATTTGGAGTGAAAATTTTAAAAACCTCCGAAAGTGGAACGATAATTTTTGAAACAGATGGAGAATTATTAAATTTATTTCAATAACTCTTAAATTTATTTACCGAATTTAACAATTCAAATCTATTCTCTTATTCGCACGAATAAGAGAATAGATTTTGTAGAATCAAAAAAAGAATCAAAAAACTTGCAAAAATAAACATACCGCTATTCTAATGTTCTTAAGAACATTAGAATAGCGAAGAAAAAAGCCGGATTAAAATCTGACTTTTTAAAAAGATATTAGCAAAGAAAAAAGCCGGATTAAAATCTGACTTTTTAAAAAAATATTACGGATCAAAAAGCCCTCCCAAAGTATAATAGAAAATTCTTCAAATCTGCTCCCAGCAGATTTGAAGTTAAATAACCCCAGCTTTTTTGAGAACGGCATACGCGCCGTTTTTTTGTATAGTTTTAATTGCCTTTGTTGAAAGTATTACTTTTACTGTTTTGTTTATTTCAGGGACAAAAATTCTCTTCTTTTTTAAATTTGCCTTTCTTCTTTTTGTTCCTGTAGGGTTAAATTGTGTAGCACGAGTACGATTGCTGTATCCACCAGCAATTTTTGTATTTTTTCCTGTTACTGCGCATTTTCTTGCCATAATAAATTCATAAAATCACTAAATTTAAATGCTCTTAATGAGCATTTAAATCCACAATTTATTTTTTCTTATAAAAACATAAAATCAAACGATGTATTTTAATAAAGTAATTTTTCAAAAAGTTTTATTATGTTATCATAGGAACAATTGTTTTACAACAATTGTTAAAAATTCCAAATTACGAATTCCAAATTACAAATTTATCCCGTAGCCAACTTGTTGTGGTACTGGGACAATATCAAAATACTAACAACCAAAATTCAAAAAGTTTAGAACATTGGGATTTAGAAATTAGAATTTATTTGTAATTTGGTGCTTGTGATTTGGAACTTTAAAATTATGTAATAATTTTGCTTATGGAAACAATTTTTTCAATAATAATTTTAATTTTTTCAGTTGTAATACACGAGTTCTCTCATGGGTATGCCGCTAATAAATTAGGGGATCCGACAGCTCGTTTGGCTGGTCGTTTAACCCTGAATCCAATCGCACACCTTTCTTTGTTTGGCTCTTTTATCTTTCCTTTAATAACATATTCTCTCGGCGGTTTTATCTTTGGTTGGGCAAAACCAGTTCCATACAATCCATACAACATCAAACATAGGTATGGCGATGCGCTTGTATCAATAGCGGGTCCGGGGTCAAACTTGTTAGTAGCACTAATTTTTGGTTTATCGGTTCGTCTTAATTTGATATACAATTTTCTACCGGAGTCATTTATTAGCATTTTTGTTTTAATTGTTTTTATTAATATAATTCTTGCTGTTTTCAATCTTATTCCAGTTCCACCTTTAGATGGCTCAAAAATTTTGTTCAACTTTCTTCCAAACGAGTATCTTTATATAAGAGAATTTTTTGAAAGATATGGTTTATTTCTAATCTTCTTCTTCATTTTCTTTCTTTGGAAATTATTACTGCCATTTGTTTATTGGATTTTTTCTTTAATAACAGGATTATCTTTATAGTTTAAAATTAAAAGATTCAAGGCAAGGCCTTCATAAAGTAGGAATTAAGTGGGCACTTTAATATCAGATTTACATCTACGCCATGGCGTAGATGTGTTATATATGAGCATATTACTAAAAATACTTGACATTTTATTTAAGTAGGTATATAATATAATAAAAGTTAGAAACCACTCTTTTTCAACAATCGTTGGATAAATTGGCTCAAAATGTTCTTTTAAAAATATAAGGAGAAAAATCATGGAAAAAGCCACTAACGGTCAGTTCCGTGAATTTATTGGAAAAATTCTTGTAAATGAAAGCGACGAAATGATTGCTTCTATTAATAAAGAAAAAATCCAATCATGTATTAACTCGCTTTCAAGTGAGGATGTTGTTATGAAAAATTTAGTTACTTTCATTAACAACGATGGGAAAGTTATTGTCGATAGACCAAAAATAATCAACATCAACCGTTCCAAACCATTTGACCCCGCGACCTTTATTAGTAGCGGATGGTCAATAGAAGAACAAGACGAAAAATCACTTGCTCTTACCGAAATTAACATTACCAAAGTTATGTTTGAAACAACTTTGGAAAAAGGTGAGAAGGCCGTTAATGGCGAAGAAAAGCTTAAACGGCTCAAAGAAAAAAATTGTATCCGTTTGGATGCAAAAATTTTCCAAACACTTTGGGAAAATCAAAACTTGATTCCCAAAGAATGGAAAGAAAAAACAAACGGAAACACAACATTCATTTTCTTTGATGGAACAATTCTGCGGGGCTCTAGTGGCTTTCGCTACGTCCTGCATCTCTACTGGGGTGATGGCAAGTGGAGCTGGGACTACTGCTGGCTTGTCGGTGATTTTGATGTCGGCTATCCGTCTACCGTTCTCGCAAGTTAGTTTAGACCTCAGAACCTTCGGTCTCTTAAATCCTTTGGTCTTTGACTTTTGTTCTTAATCCCGCACATCTTGTGTGGGATTTTTTATTTATAAAAATGATATACTGAATTTAGAACAGTGCGATAGTTTTTAATTATAGTTTAATCCTTGCTTTTTATTGCTAAAAATATTAAAGTATATGTCGTTCGGCTTAGTTTCCGAACGGCATTTTTTTAACAAAATGGCAACAGTAAATCAATTAATAAAAAAAGGAAGAAAGAAACAAGCAAAAAAACCAAGGGCTGTGGCTCTTTTGCGTGGTTTTAACACAAAAAAGAACAAACCAATTTTTTACCCATCTCCATTTAAAAGAGGCGTGTGTATAAAAGTTACAACCAAAACGCCTAAAAAACCAAACTCTGCTATAAGAAAAATTGCAAGAGTTCGTCTTACAAACGGAATGGAGGTAACGGCTTATATTCCGGGGATAGGACACACAATTCAGGAACACTCGGTTGTTTTATTGCGTTCAGGGAAAGTTAAGGACATCGGAGTTAGATATACGATAGTAAGAGGAAAACTGGACACTTCGGGTGTTGAAAATAGAAAAAATGCAAGAAGTCGTTATGGAGTGAAAAAACCAAAAACGACAAAATAAATTTTGTAAATTACAAATTACAAGCACCAAATTACAAAATCATTCGTTTAATTTATCAATTTTATTAATTTTTTAATTTTATATTGTCATTTTACATTTTGAGATTTACATTTTAAATTTTTAATATGAGAAGATCAATTAAAAAAAGAGAGTCAGTTTCACCAGACCGTCTATACAACTCAGTAAAAGTTGAGAAGTTTATTGGTTATATAATGAAAAGTGGTAAAAAAGAAATAGCAAATAAAATTGTTTATAATGCTTTTGAATATATAAAAGAAAAAGAAAAAGGGGCAAATCCTCTCGATGTTTTTGAAAATGCTATAAAAAACTCATCTCCGCTTATGGAAGTTCGTTCAAGAAGAATCGGCGGCGCTAACTATCAAGTTCCAAGGGAGGTTAGACCAGAAAGAAGGCTTTTATTGTCTATGAGATGGATAATAGATGCGGCACAATCCAAAAAGGGAGCGCCGATGTATAAAAAATTAGGAGATGAAATACTTCTTGCAAGCAAGGGAGGGGGCGAAGCTGTGAAAAAAAGAGAAAATACACACAAGATGGCGGAATCAAACAAAGCATTCGCTCACTTTAGTTGGTAGAAGTAAAAATTAGAATGAATTTTATTTAGCAGAGTAGTCATTAATTTTAACAAGTTTTTGGGTATTAAAATTAAATTACAAATTACAAGCACCAAATTACAAACAATTTCTAAATTCAAAATTACAAACAACCCGTTTCTAAATTTTTAATTTGTATTTTTTATATTTGATATTTAATTTTTGATTTTTTATGCGTGATTATCCATTAGAAAAAGTTAGAAATATAGGAATTATTGCACACATAGACGCTGGGAAAACTACGGTTTCCGAACGCGTCCTTTTTTATACGGGAGTTTCTTATAAAATAGGGGAGGTTCATGAAGGAAAAGCTGTTATGGATTGGATGGAACAAGAAAGAGAGAGGGGAATAACAATTACATCTGCTGCTACGACTTGTTTTTGGACTCCGACCTACGATAAAACAAACAAGGAAAAGGAGCATAGAATAAATATTATTGATACTCCCGGGCATGTGGATTTTACAGTTGAAGTGGAAAGATCGCTTAAGGTTTTAGACGGCGGGGTTGTTGTCTTTGACGGAGTCGCGGGAGTTGAACCACAGTCAGAAACAGTTTGGAGACAGGCAGATAAGTACCACATTCCCAGAATTTGTTTTATAAACAAACTAGATAGAATGGGTGGAAGTTTTGAGAGATCCTACAAAACTATTTTAGATAGGTTAACAAAAAACGCAGTTAGAATGCAAATACCGATAGGTGAAGAGGAAAAACATAAAGGGATTGTAGATCTTCTCAAGATGAAAGCATATTATTTTGAGGGGGAACTCGGGAATGCTGTGAGAGAAGACGAAATTCCAGAAGAATTAAAATTAGATGCAGAAAAATACAGAAATGAACTTGTAGAAAAAATTGTTGAAAATAATGAAGAAATGATGACTAAATATCTTAAGGGTGAAGAAATCAATGTCGATATTTTGAAAAAGCTTTTGAGAAAATCAGTAATTGCAGGATTAATTATTCCTGTTTTTACAGGTTCCGCATTAAAAAATAAAGGAGTTCAACTTGTTTTGGATGGTGTCGTGGATTATTTACCATCCCCGTTAGATGTTCCCCCCATAAAAGGAATTGACCCAAACACGGAAGAAGAAATAGAAAGAAAAGCGGATGATAAAGAATCATTTGCCGCGCTCGCCTTTAAATTACAAACCGACCCATTTGTTGGCCAACTAACTTACTTCAGGGTTTATTCAGGGGTACTTGAGTCGGGGTCTTATGTATATAATTCTACGACAGGAGAAAAAGAAAGAATAGGAAGAATTTTAAGAATGCACGCAAATTCAAGAGAAGATGTTAAAAAAGTTTACGCGGGAGAAATTGCGGCCGCCGTTGGTCTTAAAAATACTAGAACATCAGATACTCTCTGTGACGAGGACCACCCAATAATTCTTGAAAGAATTATATTTCCAGAACCGGTTGTTTCTTTGAGAATAGAACCAAAAACAAAAGTTGACCAAGAAAAAATGGGGCTCGCTCTTAAAAAACTTTCCGACGAAGACCCAACATTTAAGATTAAATCTGACCAGGAAACGCTGGAAACAATTATTTCAGGAATGGGGGAATTACACCTTGATATTATTGTAGACAGAATGAAGAGAGAGTTTAGTGTTGAAGCAAATGTTGGTAAACCACAGGTTGCGTATAGAGAAACGATAACAGGCGAGGCGGAAGCAGAACATAAATATATAAGACAAACTGGAGGTCGTGGGCAATATGGCCATGTTAAAATAAAAGTTAAACCGATGCCAAAAGAAGAAGAGAAAAATAAGAAACTTGCTAGAAATATTAAAAGGTCTGAGGGGCTTGAATTTATAAATAATATTAAGGGAGGAGTTATCCCGCAGGAATATATTCCCGCAGTTGAAAAAGGAGTTCGTGAAGCTATGGATAGAGGTATTCAGGCCGGTTATAAAATTGTAAATGTATCGGTGGATTTATTTGATGGTTCATATCATGAAGTTGACTCCTCTGAGATTGCTTTCAAGATTGCCGCTTCACAAGCATTTCAAGATGCTACAAAAAGAGCAAAACCGGTTATTCTTGAACCGATTATGAAATTAGAAGTTGTTACACCCGATAAATTTATGGGAGACATAACAGGGAATCTTGCTTCAAAAAGGGGGCAGATTGAGGGTTCGGAAGAAAGGGTTGGTTTGAAAGTTATTCACGCGAAAGTTCCTCTTTCTGAAATGTTCGGATATACGACCTCATTGCGCTCAATGACAGAGGGTCGCGCATCATCAACAATGGAATTTGATCACTACGCAATTGTTCCGGAGAACGTTGCCAAAGAGATTATTGAAACTAGGAAATAATATATTTAACTAATTCTAAAATTACCACTTCTCGCCCCGTAGCTCCCGCTTTGGCGGGATGGTACTGGGGTTCCAGAGAATGTAGCGAAGGAGATAATAGAAACCAGAAAATAGACAACAAAATAAATTTTAACATCATCACTTCTTGCCCCGTAGCTCCCGCCTTGGCGGGATGGTACTGGGGTTCCGGAGAATGTAGCTAAAGAAATTATTGACATTCGTAAGTGATTTCAAAAAAACAAAAAAACAAGAAAACAAGAAAACAAGAAAACAGTTTTAAAGGAAAATAATAAAACAATAAAACAAAAAGCTATTCTAATGTTCTTAAGAACATTAGAATAGCTTTTAAAATAAAAAAATCTCTTGTTCGGTTCATCTGAACAAGAGATTTACTAAATCTTCCAACTTTAGAAAGGTTTTTGTTTCTTGGTTAAATTTCGTAACTTGTTTTTTTTGTATTTATTATTGTCAGCAATCAGATAAGATATAAAACCGACAACAAAACAAGTAGAAAGAACATAATTGAGTACAAACTCATAGGTTTCCTTGTTTGTATGCATGGATATTATCAAGGAAATAAATCCTATAATTATTATCCAAATTCCACCAAGAGCAAGAAATTGTTCCTTCTTCTCTGATATTAGTTTCATTTTCACCTCTCTTGTTTGTTGTTAAAATATACTACTTTTCTGAATCTAATATGCTCCTATTCAAAAATTTTGTCAAATGAAAAAGCGGTCAAAACCGCTTTTTCATCCACAATGTTTTTTATACACCCCTTCTAATTCAAAAGCCCATTTGGGGTGTTTTAAAAACAAAAAAGGGATGAAAAATGTCATTTAGAGCATTTGAATTTACCCGCGAAATATACACATTTTTGGTTTTTCGACATTTGACAGAAAATTTCTTTCGTATATACTTTTTATCTATAGTATGAATAAGATAAAACATAAACCAAAAGAGCGGTGAAGATAGCCAGCGTGCAATCTTTGTGCCGTTCAAATATGAACGGTTTTATTTTTGTTAAAACGACAGAAAGAATGACCTTTGAAAAATAAATATTAGTTAAGTAAAAGGTAAAATCCAAGTGTCTTTTTTGTGGCACTGGATTTAAAAAAGTATTTTTCATCTAGCGGAATAGAAATATTCCATAGAAATCTTTGTTAAGTTTTTAAAAATTTAACAAAAAATTGTGGTTTATGTAGTTCCTAACAGGAAATACATTAAGGGCGTATGGTGGATGCCTTGACTCTAAGAGGCGATGAAGGACGTGGCATGGCTGCGATAAACTTCGGGGAGGTGCCTAGCAACCTTTGATCCGAAGGTTTCCGAATGGGGAAACCCAGCGAGGTAGACCCTCGCTATCTGGTAGTTAACTACCAGAAGTAGACCCGGGGAAGTAAAACATTTCAGTACCCGGAGGAATAAAAAGCAAACTGCTTTGCTTTTTATCCGGTTTTGCATTAGCAAAAATTGTCGTTGTGAGCTTTTTATTTTTAAAAAGCGAACAGGCAATAGGTAAAGGAATTAATATTATTTTT
>JAHIHZ010000030.1 GCA_018899555.1 Patescibacteria group bacterium | reverse complement strand
TTTCACCAAGAGCCCGATTAGGGCTCTTGCAAGCATCCAATTTTTGGATGGAAAATGTCCTTAATGGACATTTTCACCAAGAGCCCGATTAGGGCTCTTGCAAGCATCCAGAATTCAAAAGCTCCGGGGGAATTAAAATTTTCTGGGAGAGAATTTTAATCCACAATGTTTTAGTTAATTTTGAATCCACAATTAATTTTTTGTGTTAAGCTCCGGGGGAATTAAAATTTTCTGGGAGAGAATTTTAATCCACAATGTTTTAGTTAATTTTGAATCCATAATTAATTTTTTGTGTTATGCTCCGGGGGAATTAAAATTTTCTGGGAGAGAATTTTAATCCACAATGTTTTAGTTAATTTTGAATCCGTAATGTTTTCTTAAAATATTGGAGCATATAATAAAACCATACTTACAATTACTAAAATTGTAATAACAATCCAAATTTTTTTCATAATTTTTTTACTTTTTTTTCCAAACATAATTTAAATTTAAAGATTATATAATAATATACAATAAATATAGCAAAAATGCGAGATTTTATAAAGAAAAAAAAATATTATAAAATTCTATATTTAAGAATTATATTGCTAATACTTATTATTTTGACGATAATTTTTGCAAAAGGAGCGTGGAATGTATATAAAAAAGAAAGAATTACTAATGAAAATTTAATTAATGTAGAAAAAGAGCTTGCTGGCATAAAAGAAAGGGAGGATTTTCTCAATACTCAAATAAACACAGTTGGGACACAGAAGGGGATAGAAAAAGAAATAAGAATCATTTACGATGTTGTAAAAGAGGGCGAAAAGATGATTATAATCGTGGATAAAGAGAAAGATATGGAGAAATATAACACAAAAGACGAAACAGATTTCTGGAATTGGATTAAAGATATCTTTCAGTAGACGCAGATGTTCGCAGATAACAAACCGCAGATGCACGCAGATGAAATAACGCGGACTGAACGCAGACTGAACGCGGACTAAAAATGCGGATTCACCCCGTTAAATCCTGCGAAGCAGGAATTCGCTGAAAGCGAATTATTTAACAGGGCAAGCGCGAACTTACGCAGACAAATTTAAATGCAAACAACCATTCAATTTTACCCCGTAGCTCCCGCCTTGGCGGGATGGTACTGGGGTGAATGGTTGTATAGAAAAACTATTCTCTTATTCGTGCGAATAAGAGAATAGAATTTATTTACAGCGGTGAAACCGCTGAATTTTTAACTGTAGGCAAATTTATTTAACAGAGTAAACCCCGATACCACAGAGCTACGCTCTGGCTACAGGGCAAGCGCAGATAAAAAACCGCGCATGCCTGCCACCCACAGGCAGGCCTAATGGCTTTCTTTATTTTAAAAATCGTCTTCAGTATTAAACTTCTAACGGGGCAAGCGCGTCTGCCTGCCGCAGGCAGGGATGTATATAGAAGATAAAATCACTAAATCACTTAAACACTTTCTAATTCGCGCGAATTAGAAAGTGTTTAAAATTTGGTAACCGAGTTACCCAAATACATATACGCCATGGCGTAGATGTAAAATATAATCATTAGATAAACAAAATCCATTCTGGTGTTCTGTAGAAGACCAGAATGGGTTTTGGTAAAAGAGTTATTCATTAATTCTCTAATTTAATTACCTGTCCGCCTTAGGAGGAAATAGTTGAATAGTTAGATAGTATAAAAACTATCCCTTAATTTCGCCTCAGTACCACCAGCCTAGGGCTGGGCTACCTGCCTGCGGTAGGCAGGCGGGGTAAATTGGATTAGAGGATAGTTTTTATTTTGTATAAAGGTTGTTCTTGGATTTTTTTAATAAGATTATAATAAAAATTTTTCATGTGTGGGTACGGAGAATCAAAACCGCGACCTTAGCTTGGTCCCGATACCAAATTTTGCTTGGTTTTTGTGCGAGATGCGGAAATCGAATCCACGACCTTAGCTTGGGAAGCTAATGTTATACCACTTAACTAATCTCGCAAAATATACTTCATTATGCCATAGAAATACTATTTTAGAAGTTCCGAGAGTTTTTTTGTGTGATATAATTTTTGTTATATTTTTATTAAATTTTAATTTCAGAAAGTAATTATGGAAAATCAGAACAATAAAAAAGTATTTATTTACTCAACGCCAATGTGCCCATATTGTGAAGTGGCAAAAGATTTTTTTGATGAAAACAAAGTAGAATATATAAATCACGATGTGTCCACTGATGTGGAAAAAAGAAGAGAAATGATTGAAATGACGGGGCAGATGGGGGTTCCGGTAATCGTAGTTGATGAGCAAGCAATTGTCGGTTTTGATGAAGATAAATTGAATGAATTGTTGGGGCTATAAAAATCACTAAATCACTAAATCATAAAAATATAGGAGAAATTTTGAAAAAGGAAAAGATTAATCAGTGTATTCAATTCAACTTGATGTAATTGTAATTGTAATTTTGATTCAATATAAATATGATACTATATTATGTGTCATGTACCGTTCGTACGAAGGGTATCATGGTATAATGATAATGTAATAATTTAATAACATAAAAATAATTATGAAATACCAAGATGCTGAAAAAATGTATAAAGCTTTAGCTAATAAACGCCGATTAGAAATTCTTCATTATTTATCAAAAGAAACAAAGGCAAATGTTATTGATATTTCAGAAAAAATAAAACTCTCTTACAGATCTACCTCTAAACATCTTCAAATATTAAAAAATGCTGGGTTTATTGATAGTGATCAAATTGATTTCGGACAATTTTATTATTTGAAAGACAAAAATAACTCTTTTGTAAAACACTTCTTGTCTATTTTTTAGATTGATATATCAAAAGAGTAAGTTTTTTTATAATTCATCTTTTGATAATTTAATCAGTACATAATAAATTATGACTATTTATAACTACGGACGGTTCGTACGAACGGTTCAATAACAAAATCCTTTCGATTCCTGACATGAGCAAATCAATTTACTCACTTCTCAAACACAAAATGGCTTTGCAATTTTGTGTCCTCGACCCCAGTAAACTAAATATTTACGGGGCAGGCAGGAATCGGTCACAAGTTACTAAATTTTTTACTTCGTTTTACTCATAAAAAATTAAATACTCGCGACCCCGCCTCCTTCGCTTCGCTCAGTCCGACTTTCGATTATCTCCCCCGGAGATCCACAGATGATATAAAAACAAGCATCAAAAGATGCTTGTTTTTATATCATGTGTCCTCGACAGGAATCCCGAGCTACGCTCGCTGGTGATTTTCCCGTTTTGCTTAGCAAAACATGGAAAATCCTTTCGATTCCTGATGTGAGCAAATCAATTTGCTCACTTCTCAAACACAAAATGGCTTCGCAATTTTGTGTCCTCGACAGGAATCGAACCTGTAATTACTCCTTAGGACGGAGTTGTTATATCCATTTAACTACGAGGACAATACTTAAAAACTTCTAACTTTTAAATCTCTAACTTTCAAAGAAAAGTGATAGGTTTTAAATCATAATCCCGAGCTTTCAAAGAAAAGTGATAGGTTTTAATCCATACTAAAACTATATCATAAGTTTTGTTTTTATTAAGTTTTTGATATAATTTTATCAAATGACACCAGACGAAAAAGAGCTATTAGAAAAAACCTATAAACTTTCAGAAGAAAATAATAACATATTAAAAAAGATGAGGAGGTCCGTTGTTTATTCGCGTATTCTCAGAATTATATATATACTGATAGCTCTCGGGCTCGCAACAAGTTTGTATTATTATATTCAGCCATATTTGAATAATATAATTGGGGCTTATAATAATGTAATGACTGGAGCTCAAAAGCTGAAAGAGACCGGTGACTCTATACCAACAATTCAGGATGGGTCGAATATGGACAGTATAAAATCTATTATTGAATCATTGAGTAGATAGTGTAAATTTAAATGATCTGGGAGATCATTTAAATCCATAATGTTTTTGGCTCAGGTAACTCCCCGTACCATTCGTTTCGCGAAGCTACGGGGCAAGCAGTTGGTAGATTACAATTCAATATTACGCTCAGGTAGCTCAGTTGGTTAGAGCATCTGCCTGAAGAGCAGAGGGTCGCCAGTTCGATTCTGGCCCTGAGCACCAGAAAGGAAAAGTCAAAGAGTTTTAGTTCGCCTCGCTTCGCCCCACTTGCAGACGAGGCAGGTCGGCGACTAATTTGTATTCAATTTGAGGGAAGAAAATTTTTAATCATAAAGGTCGAAAATTAATTTTGTTATGCTAAACATATGAATCAAAAAGGATTTACGAATATAGCACTTATTGTTTTGATAATAGTAATTGTTGCCATTGTAGTCGTTGGCGGATATTTTGTGTTAAGATCCGACACTAATACTGCCTCACAATTGTCACCCACACCAGGCATTAGGACGACCGGAGGTGCCGGAGGAATAGATGACCTTCCACAGTTTCCCGACGGCTCCATCACACTTCTTTCTCCTAACGGAGGAGAAACATATAAAGTTGGAGGTCAGATAACAGTTAAATGGCAAACCAAAAATGTTAGTTCCGCAAGTGGTATTTGGATTCATTTAGATACTGCCGATGGAAAACATTTGGATAGTGGGGGAGATTTAGTTACGAGTTGGAACGATGCTCCAAACAACGGCGAAAAGACCGTCACAATTCCGGTAGATGTTCCAGATGGGCAATATAAAGTAGCGGTTACTGTTGGGCAAGAACTTGAGGATACTTCTGATAACTACATCACAATAACGTCAGGTAAGCCATTACTTAATCAAGAACAAGCTCGGGTTCTTATATTGCAGACTTGGGGAGGATGCACACCTGACACTTGCGGATCGGTTACTGTCACTGCCGTCCAGGATATTAGTGGTCAATATACTGTAACTGCAATATACGAAGGACTCCGAGATGATTCTGTTAGTGCACAAAAGAAAGTTGCACCTGCATTTTACAGTAATAACATCTGGAGTTTAGGAAAAGCAGAGGTTACTCAGCGATGCCAACCTGGGCGTGGTCATCAGGATTTCTCCTCAGCTCCTTGTTTCTAAAGTTCTTAATTTGCCGCCAAAGAAAAACTTGTCATGCCTGCGACAGATCTTCCGAAGGGAGAAAATTGTTAAAGAACACGGCGAAGCCACTCAAATTTTGGGGGAATTCCTCGTCCACGACCGCGGTCGGGACGAAATGCGTTTGAACTAATTCAAGAATACTGCACAAAGTAAAAATCCCGATTTTTAATCGGGATTTTTTAATTTTTATACGAGGATTTAACTTCTTGTTTTTACTTTCAACTTCGTTTGTCTTTCCTTGTCTATTTTAGGTAATCTAATTGAGAGTAGACCGTGATTTTCTATGGCCTCCGCTTCTTCAACTTCTATTTCTGCCGGCAACATTATTGTTCTAGAGAATGAACCCCAATATAATTCTTTGTGATAATAATCTTCAGTTGCTACATCCTCCGGCTCTTTTCTTTCACCTCTCATACTAACCATTTCTCTTGTTATAGATATATCCAAATCTTCTGGTCTTACTCCAGCAACCATTGTATGAATAATTATTTCTTCCGGCTTATTGTAAACATCTACAGTAAGTTGGTATTCTTCTTTTTCGTCTTCAATCCAATCTTTTTCATCGTTTTCTTCTTTTTCAACAATGTCATCGTTAATGTTAATTGTTCCTGTTAATCTCTCAAAAAATGATCCTCGTTTTTTCATAAATATAATTTTTTAGCTTATAATTTTGTTAAAATTATTTTTTTATTCTTTTTACTTTTTCAAAAAGTAATATTAAAACCATGATTGCAAACCAAACCAATCCGAACACCAAAAAGATATTTTCACCGCCACTATTAATTATAAGTAAATTAAAAATAGAGTGCAATGCCACAGATAGGATAAGTCCAATTAATAAATATATCTTTTTTGTTAAGACACTTTTATAGAAAGATAAGGCTATAAATAAACCAACAACTCCTGATGTTAGTGTGTGTAAGACAGTTGCGCCCATAAATCTCATATTTCCGTCCATCAGGGCTTGAAATATATTATTTTCATAAAAAGAAGATACTAAAAATAGAACATTTTCTAACGCCGCGAAACCAAGGGCCGTGGTTATTAAATAAATCATTGCATCTACTGGCTCGTCCATTTCTTTTCTTCTTAGAGCAGTTATATAGGATGCTAAATATTTCAATATTTCTTCAGTGGTTGACCACAGTACAATAATGACAGAAGATTTTAACAAAAGATGATTTAGAGAATAATTTTCTTTAAAAAATTTCATTATTTTTTCAATTCCAAAACCTAGATTAGCTATTATATTTGACATATAGGCAGAAGTATCAATAGCATTTTCAATAAATAATGCTAACAAAACAGCAACAAAACCACCAAGAAAGGTGAGAATTATAAGCCCTCTCGGTTCTGGCCTTTTTTTATCCTCTTTCAACCAAAACCATAACCAAAATAGGGCAGGAAGTATTCCTCCAACTAACGCTATTAAAATTGTTTGAAAATCAAAATTCATGAAATAAAATTCAAAATGTAAAACTTAAAACGCAAAATTCAAGATTATCAATTTCATATTTGTTTTATTGCTTCCTTGTTTTTTTGTTTTCTTGATTTGCAGGCCAATTTTCAATCATTAAAAATTCTTTATCATTTTTATTTTTAATGTTTTGCCAAATTTCTTCTGTTATAAATGGTATAAAAGGATGGAGTAATTTCAGACAAGTTTTCAGAATTGTTATGAGCATATATTGTGTAGATAGTTTTTCTTTTGGGTTTGAACTTTTTATATTATTTTTACTTTCCTCAATTATTATATCCGCAAATTTGTGCCAAAAATAGTGATAAAGCTTTTCTCCCGCCAAATAAAATTTGAAATTATCCATATCTTTTTTCACATCTTTTTTTAGTTCGTCTAATTCATCAAGGCACTTCTTATCAAAATCACTAATTTCACTTGGAGGCTCGGCCTCCAAGTGGGAATCAAAATCTTGTGTGTTTGATAAAACAAATCGTGTAGCATTCCAAATTTTATTTGCAAAATGTTTGTAGGCCTTTATTTTCTCGTCATTTATTACCAAATCATTTCCAGGACCAACCCCAACTATCATGGCCATTCTTAATGCATCGGCGCCATATTTATTTATTGCATCAATAGGGTCAACCGCATTATCAAGCGACTTGCTCATCTTTCTTCCTTTTTCATCTCGAACAAGTCCGTGCAGGTAAACTTTTTTGAAAGGAATATCTTCAAGTAAAAATCCTGACATTAAAATCATTCTTGCAACCCAAAAGAATAAAATATCATAACCGGTTTCAAGAACACTTATCGGGTGAAATGTTTTCAAATCGGGAGTTTCTTCTGGCCATCCAAGAGTTGAAAATGTCCAAAGCCCAGAAGAAAACCAAGTGTCCAAAGTGTCTTGGTCCTGTAACCAGTTTTCAATATCTTTAGGCGGGTTTGTTCCCACATAAATATTTTCTTTTTTATCTGCGCTTGCCCTGTTAAATTGCTCTGCACCAGCTTCGCTGGATTTAACAGGGTGAATCTGCGTTTTATTATCTGCGCCTATCTGCGTCCTGCGCCAAGCAGGAATCTGGTGCCCATACCAAATTTGTCTTGAAATACACCAATCGCGCAGGTTATCAACCCAGTGATAATAAACTTTCTCAAACCTATCTGGGATTATTTCAATTTGTTTTGATTCAACGGCATTTTTCATTATTTCTTTCAGAGAAACTTCTTGGCCTGTTTTTAATCCTTTCAGTTTACTGTTTTTCAGTTTGAATTTTTTATTTACATCAACAAACCACTGTTGTGATGGCAATGGTTCAATTGAAGAATTGCACCTATAACAAATTGAAAGATTGTTTTTTATTTCTTCCTCTTTTTCCAACAACCCATTCTTTTTTAAATATTCTACAACTTTTTCTCTCGCTTCTTTTATTTTTAATCCAGCATATTCTGTTCCGGCTTCATTTGTCGTTTTTGCATGTTCGTCGATTACTTTGATTATTGGTAAATTATTTTTTTGAGCTATTTCATAATCAATATGACTATGAGCCGGGGTTATACCAACAGCACCAGTTCCAAATTCAGGGTCAATATTTTCATCCGCAATTATTTTTATTTTTAGATCAGGTCCATCGGCAAATTTTTTAATTTCAAATTCTTTCCCAATATATTTTTTATATCTTTCATCATTTGGATTTACAGCAACAGCAGTATCACCCAACTTTGTTTCTGGGCGAGTGGTAGAAATATAAATAGGGAAGTCAGAAGAATATTTAAATGTATAAAATTTTGCTTTTTGTTCTTCGTGTTCAACTTCGTCATCAGAAAGTGTTGATTGACATTTTGGACACCAATTTACAATTCTATACCCACGATAAATGAGTCCGGCGTCATACATTTTTTTAAATGCAGTTTTAACGGCAAAATTTCTTTTTTCATCAAGAGTAAATGCCTCACGAGACCAATCAAGGGAAGCCCCCATTTTTTTTGTTTGATTAATTATTGTGTCGTGACTTTCTTCTGCAAATTTTTGAACGCGTTTTAAAAATTCTTCACGACCCAAATCATGACGGTTTTTCTTTTCTTTTTTATAAATTTCTTTCTCTACCTTTGATTGTGTCGCAATTGCCGCATGGTCGGTGCCTGGCACCCACAAAGTTTTTTTACTAAGCATTCTATTATAACGAACCATTATATCTTCAATCGCAAGCATTATTGCATGCCCTGTGTGAAGATTGCCCGTGACATTAGGAGGGGGTAAAATAATTGAAAATGTTTCATCACTTTTTGTTTTGTTAGGCGAAAATAAACCACTCTTTTCCCAGAGTTTATATATATTTTCTTCCGTTTCTTTCGGCTCGTATGGTTTTAAAAATTTATCATTCATCCCTACACTAATCTTAATTTTAATAATATTGACCATTTTTATTTCTTTGTATGCCTCAAAATCCACCACTTACCATATTTTATAAACTAATCTGTTTCAAACGAAATTAAGATTAGTGTGGGGATTCATCCCCTAAATTCTATCATTTTTGGCTTTATTTTTGAAGTTTCAGATTCCCATTAGCTCGCAATCCTAACGGATTGCGAGTTTTTTATTTTTCTATTCTATTTTTTTATCTTACACCCACACCACTATTCTCTTATTCGTGCGAATAAGAGAATAGTGATACAATTTTTGTATATTTTTTAATAGCAGGTCGTAATTATTAAATCATCAAAGTTGGAATTATGAAGTATCAAGAAATAGAAAAAAATTATAAGGCGTTAGCTAACAGAAGAAGAATCGCGATTATTCATTTTTTGTGTAAAGAAAATAGAGTGACGGTTAATAATATTTCCGATGAGATTAATTTATCTTTCAAATCCACCTCAAGACATTTGCAGGTTTTGAAAGCGATCGGGATGATTGATAGTGAACAAGTGGGTTTGGAACAATATTATTATTTAGCCAACAGAGGCAATCTTTTCATTAAACATCTTTTGGCTTTTGTTTAATATTTTTTTGATTTTTATTTGAGAACACCTCGCATTTTATCTTTTTGTGTTTTTTTGTGTTTCAATCTATTCTCTTATTCGCACGAATAAGAGAATAGATGTTATTAGGGTATGACTAAGCTAAGCAGGATAAGTTTAATAAATAGAAACAAAATCAAAAATGGTTCATTTTATAATCTCAAATTTCCTTCAGCTCTTAATTCGTTAGGATTAGGGGTTTTATTTTTTTGTTTTAAAAATCTAAAATATCCAGCAATTCCTATCATAATCGCGTTATCTGTTGAAAGGGAATTTTCTGGAAGTAGTAACTGCGTATTTGGTAACTCGGTTACTAAATTAGAGAAGACGCGGCGGATTTGTTTGTTTGCAACTACACCTCCACCGATTATCAATGTTTTAGCATTGTATTTTTGCAATGCTTTTTTTGTTTTTGAAATAAGGACATCAACAACTGCATCTTCAAATTCTCTCGCAATTTCTTTTTTTATCTCACCTGTGAGTTCTGGAAGTTTTTTAATTTTATACAATACAGAAGTTTTTAGTCCTGAAAACGAAAAATCAAAATTATCTGTGTTTATCATTGGTCGCGGTAAAACAAACGCGGACTTATACGGACTGGACGCGGACTTATGCGGAAGTTTTTTATCTGCGTTTATCTGCGTTTCATCTGCGTTAATCCGCGACATTTCGGCTAAGGCCGAAATGTACGGACCGCCGGGATAGGGAAGTTTAAGCATTCTTGCAACCTTATCAAACGCTTCTCCAACGGCGTCATCTCTTGTTTGTCCTATAATTTCATAATCAAGCCAATCTTTAATTAAAACCAATTCCGTGTGCCCACCACTTATTAAAAGCGCAATCGCTGGAAACTGGATACTGGTAACTGGTTTCTGGTAACTGGTTTCTGGTAAGGTTTGTGATTTGCTTGTCCTCCGAATCCTTGGCGGAGGAGGGGAATTTGTAATTTCGGATTTGTTTGTTATTTGGTGCTTGTAATTTGGAATTTTTTCTCTGTCTATTAAGACAGAGAGCAAATGTCCTTCCATATGATTCACTGGAACCAATGGCTTATCCCAAGCGATTGAAAGTGCTTTTGCAAAATTAAGTCCAACCCAAAGTGCTGGTTCAAGACCAGGACCGTAGGTTATTGCAATACTATCCAAATCAGGGATTTCAATTTTTGATAACAATTCTTTTAATTTTTCAAAAAGTCCAGATTCTCGTTCTAAAATTTTTTCAATTTCTTTAACTTTTGCATTACTTATTTTACTTGGAAGCTCGGCTTCCAAGTAAAGGGAAGATTGTTTTAGGGTGTTTTCTAAAAGGGGAACTAAATTTTTTGCATGCTCGCGTTTTGCGAGAGAAGGGAATACACCGCCATATTCTTTATGAATCTCAATTTGAGATAACAAAGAATTGCCGAGTATTTTAAAACTCGGATTTTTAAATTCACCACTGCATTCAATAATTGCGACAGCGGTTTCGTCGCATGAGGTTTCAATGCTAAGCAACTTAACCCTGTTATTATTTCCTTTTTTTTTATTTAACATAATTATAAAATCACCACTTCTCGCCCCGTAGCTTCGGGAAGCGAATGGCATGGGGTTTCTATACTTAATATTTTAATGCGGAGGGGGCGAGATTCTTTTTTCATAAAATAATTTAAAATTGCAGAAGCAATATTATTAAATTATTTTATTTTAAAACACTCAAATTTTTGCTTGAACCGGTGGCACAAAAATTTGTTCAAATCTCTTCATTATAAATACATTTTTCATAACAATTTTAATAATTGTTATGAAAAAGTATTGCGGTGGGGGCGAGATTCGAACTCGCGGTACCCTTACGAGCACAACAGTTTTCGAAACTGTCCCGTTCAACCGCTCCGGCACCCCACCGTTTTTAATGGTATCATTTTTTGCTTTTTAGACAAAAAATGATATATTTTTATTCGTAGTTTTGGCCCTATCGTCTAGTGGTTAGGACAACGGGTTTTCAATCCGTCAACCGGGGTTCGATTCCCCGTAGGGTCACAAAATGCAGAAAGCAGATAAACTGCTTTGTCTGCGAGCATTTTGTGAAGGCGGAGCGATGTCGCTTCAGCGACCGCGAGCCGGGGTCGCGAACACTTTATATTTTAGAAATTTTATATTTCTAAAATATTTAGTGATTTGTGACCACACAAAATTAGAATTGAGAAACAATTTTAAAAACCCGGGCTTTTCAAAGCGTCAAGAAAAAATAAATTTATTTATTTTTTTGTGTAATGTCTATTTATACTTTCTATATTTTGCAATGAATGGTTCGTACGAACGGTACAACAAAGAGAATGGGGAGAGAATGAAGAAAAAATAAAAAAAATAAAAAGTGAAATGCTTCACTTTTTTAATGGATGGTTCGTACGAACGGTACAATAGAAAATGTATAAAAGTTTTTTTGATATTCAATGGTTGCTTTTTATGTACTCACTTTGTGCACATATCAGGACTTGAACCTGAGACCTCTACAATGTCAATGTAGCGCTCTAACCACCTGAGCTATATGTGCGCTATATTTCAAATATACTTTTGCTCTATAAAACTTCTAAAATTTTCTTAAATTTTAAATAAGTGTGCGGGCAGGCCCGAGCTATACGCGCCTATTTCACGCATAGCGAAAACATAACACCCATCTATTGATTTTCTGCTATACGCATATGAAAATATTTTATCATATTTCAAATCTGTATGATAAACAAAATAAAAGTTATCCACAACAAATATTCGAAGTATCAGTTTTTCTGGTACAATTTAACTCTTGCATATATACCCCTATGGGGTATATAATGTTATAATGTTAGATAATGAAAAAGAATATAAAAAATAAAATTACACGCAGACTGAAAGTGTTAGAGGGACAAGTGAGAGGACTTCAAAAAATGGTAGAAGAAGATAAGTATTGTATAGATATTATTAACCAATCATCCGCTGTAAAACAGGCGTTATCAGGTGTTGAAAATTTGATTTTAGAAGAACATCTTTCAACATGTGTTATTAAACAGATTAGAGATAAAAAGGAATCAAAGGCAGTTAAAGAAATTATAAATGTTTATAAATTATCAAAAAATAAGTAATTTATTATTTTATGAAAAAATTAATATTATATTTTTATCCAATATTATTCCTTATTCCAAGCATTGTTTCAGCAGACCGTGGATATATGATGAATTTTGATTCTGTAGGATGTGGGGGATGGGGGGGAATGATGGGTTATGGGGGGCTTTGGTCATGGTTTATGGTGCTGATTCCAGTTGTATGGTTGATTGTCGGAATTTTGGTAATCATTTGGTTATGGGGGAAAATAAATAAAAAATAAAAATCACATTGATGTGATTTTTAGAAAGATAATCTAATCAAACTTACTTACTTTGCAGATAAATGAAAATATCTTCCAACGCTTTAACAGCATCGCCAGCGGCGATGTTGTTTTGGTGATAGAGCCCATCTGTACAGTCGCCGGCTGACCAGATTCCCTCAACAGAAGTTCTTTGATTTTTCGGATTTACCACAATTTGTTTATGTTCATCTAATTCAATAATGTCTTTTGCAAAATCTGTGTTCGGCTCACTTCCTATCTCAACAAAAATTCCTTGCGTTTTGATTTCTTTTTCTTCACCTGTTTTTGTATGATAACAAACGAGTGATTCAACAAATTTTCCTCCACGGATTTCCTTTATTTTTGAGCAAGAGATATTTTTAACCTTCTCGTTTGCCAAAATTTTATCAACAATAATTTTTTCAGCTCTTGGTCTGTCCTCATCGTATAAAATAGTTACACTTTTTGTATATGCGACAAGTTGAGATGCAGTTTCAAATCCTGCATTTCCGCCACCAACCACGACAACATCTTTTCCCGTAAAAATAGGTCCATCACACGTTGCGCAGTATGTAATTCCCTTATTTTCAAATTCTTCTGCGCCGGGGACACTAAGTTTCTTTCTTTTACTACCGGAAGAAATTAAAACAGTCATAGTTTCATATTCATTATTTGAAGTTTTTATCGTGAATATATTTTCGTTTTTTTTCAAACTTTCTACTCTTTCATTTTTTATTTGGAGAACATCACTTGCATATTCTCTAACATGCTCCTCAAGATTTTTTGCAAGATCGACACCAGATATATTTTTTGTTCCTATCCAATTTTGTATATCAAACGAAACAGAACTCTGTCCGCCAAAAGAATCTGCCAACAACAAGGTTTTTAATTTTTTTCTTGAAGCATAAACAGAGGCAGCTGAACCAGCTGGACCGCCGCCAATTATTATTAGGTCATATATCATTTTATTTCATAAAATACGCAGATTTATCCTGTTAAATCTTGCGAAGCAGGAATTTCGTCAAAGATGAAATTATTTAACAGGACAGGCGCAGATTTACCCTGTGAAATAAAATTCTAAAGAATTTTATTTCACAGGGTGAGCGCGAAATTAATTTATAATTAAATAAAATAGATTATACCATAATTTAAAAACCGCGAAATGATTTTCGCAGTTTTTATTTCCACATTATTAAAATATGTTATCGGCGGATTTTATAGTCACTTTTTTCTTCTTAAAAACGCTGGAACTGCGCCCCAATCATCCTCTTCTTCATCTTCTTTCTTTTTTTCTTCAGTTTTTTTCACCGCCTCCTTGCTATTTTTTTTCTCGTCCTTTTCCTCAACTTTCATTTTTGATGTTTCTTGAAGGGGAAATATCTTATCTGCCTTTCCACTTTCTTTTATATTTCCAAATTGAAATAATGATTTTCCAGTATGCATAGTTTGATTCTCCGGAAATCCCGATGCAATTACAGTAATTTTAACTTCATTTTTCTTTAATCTCTCATCTTTTATCGCTCCAAATATAACTTTTGCGTCTGGGTCAATGGATTCTGTTATTACCTTAGCCGCATCTTGTATCTCTGTCATTGTTAGGTCGTCTCCCCCCGCTACTGCAAACAAAACACCCTTTGCCCCATTTATTGATACATCAAGAAGTGGGGAATTGATAGCCGCTCTTGCGGCTTCAACGGCTCTATTTTCTCCGGATGCCTTTCCTACGCCCATAAGTGCTGAACCGGCATTTTCCATAATTGCTCTTATATCTGCGAAATCAACATTTATTATTCCGGGGGTTGTAATTAAATCGGAGATTCCTTCAACCGCTTCATGTAATATTTCATCGCACATTTTAAAAGCATCTTTTGCGGTTGTGTGTTTTTCAACATTTGTTAATAATTTATCATTCGGTATCACAATTAACGCGTCAACCTCTTTTTGTAAATTTTCTAACCCAAGATTTGCCAATCTCATTCTTTGAGCTCCCTCAAAGAAAAATGGTTTTGTTACGACGGCAACCGTTAATGCTCCAAGCTCCTTTGCTGTTTTTGCTATAACCGGGCTTCCTCCTGTTCCTGTTCCACCCCCCATCCCACAAGTGATGAAAACCATGTCCGCGCCTTTTAATGCTTCCAACAATTCTTCTTTTGTTTCTTCAGCGGCCCTTTGTCCCAGAACCACATTCATTCCAGTTCCGAGTCCTTTAGTTAGGTTTTTTCCAATGTGTATTTTCTTCTTTGCTCTTGAATGATGAAGGTCTTGCGTGTCCGTATTGGTTGCTATAAATTCAACACCGCTTAATCGAGAATCTATCATGTGATTAATCGCATTTTTCCCGGAACCACCAACTCCTATAACTTTTATTCTGGCGAATGTTTCTACTTTTGGTTCAATTTTTTTTGACATATTATTATTTATCCCGCGGAAGGTTTTATTTCACTTGGGATTAATTAGATTTATTTACTGATTGTTGATTATGTGCTTACAATATCATAAAAATAGGGAAGACAAAACACTTGACAAAATAATTATTTTTGATGTATTAAATATGAAATTTATAGTTTTTTGGTGTTATATTTGATACAAAAAAGAAATATATGATATGTTTCTTTTTTTATAGTGTATAGGAAACAAAAACATTACTTGCCGCGTTAGAGCTTTTAAAGTTAAGGCAGAATTTGTTTTATCCAAGAAATCAAATTATTTTTTGTATTTTTTGCTATACGAATCCCAACCGATTCTTCCTCATCTGTAAACCCGAGGACACAAAGACCATATGCAACTGTCCAAGATGAATCTTTGATTTGTATTTTTGAATCCATTGGATATTTTACTTGGGCTATTTTTGAAGGAAGTTTTAGCGTTGCTTTTGCAAGGTCTTCTATTGTTGAAATTCCCGAACCACCACCAGTTATAATTATACCGGCGGGCAGAAGTCCGTTTTTGTGAATTTTTTTCAGATGAGAATCTATCATTTCAAACATATCAGTTAACCGTGCCATAATTATTTCATCTAATTTTTTCTTTAAGAAGTTAGTTCTGGTCAACGCTCCGAGTTTTATTTTTTCTGCTTCTTCAAGTGGGATTTTTAGCCCGAGTGCGATGTCGTTTGTTATATTGGTGGACCCTATTGGAAAAACTTTTATAGAAATTGGAATATTATTATCATAAACAATTATTGATACGGTTTCTGAGCCAATATTTGCCAATACGACACCGGCAATTTTTTGCGCTCTTGAAATAGCAACTAAACTTGCCGCTATTGGCGCGGCGACCACATCCTCAACTTCTACGCCAATTTCTTCAACTGCCTGTACTAAATCTTGGAAATGTTGGTCAAGGCAGGTTACAAAAAGTGTATTAACCTCAAATTTTATTCCGCTCATTCCGACAGGTCTTCCTAAGATTGTTTTACCATCAATTTTGTATGAAAGTGGGATTGTGTGAATTATCTTTTTATTTGTGATTTCTTGTTGCGGAATATTCTTTTCACTGGATTCTATCGCCCTGTCTATATCCATATCGGTTATTTCATTATCTCCTCTAGATATAATTGTTGAACCACTTGAAATTAAACTATCCAAGCTTATCCCACCCGTTGAAATATATGCTTTTTTAATTTTTACCTTAGAAGATCTCTCTGCCTGGTCAATGGCTTTTTTTAAACTACTTTTTACGTCATTTGTGTTTATTATATATCCATATCTAAGACCGCGTGATTCAGAAAAGCCAAAGCCGATAATTGAAGGCAATTTTGAACCCCTCTTTTCATATTCAGCAATTACAACTTTTATGTTGTATGTACCTATATCTATTCCAGTTATTATATTTCGGGACATGATAAAGCAAGAAAGCAAAGAAGCTAAAAAACAAGAAAACTACACTAATCAAATTTGTACTATTTTTTAATTCTAAATTTTCTTAAGATTCTTTGTTCCTCACTCTCCATTTTACTACTATGTTTGTAACCTTTCAAATGAAGTAAACTGTGTATAAACAGATATTTTAGAAAATCATTAAAATTATATTTACCGATCCTGCTTTGTCTTCTTGTTTCACTTATATTTATAAAAATTTCACCATCATTATTTGTGAGGGGAAAGCTCAGGGCATTCGCCTTCTTGTCTTTTTTTCTATATTTTTTATTTAATTTTTTAGAAAGTTTATCTCCTATAAAAACCAGACTTAAATTATAGTTTTTACCGACAATTTTATTTTTTAGATTAATAAAAGGCAATCTGCTTATAGCCAGATTGCCTTTTATAGTTTTTGTTATGCTAAATTTTTCGTCATTAGGCATCAGTATTTTGTTTTTCTCTAGAACGAGTATCAGGAAGTTTGCCCAGCTTGATTAACTTTTCTATTTCTGCCCTTCTTTTTATTGAACGAAGCGCCTGTTTTTTTCTGGTAAATTTTGACTCATCTCTAGTTTTGTAGCGAATAGATCTTACCTTTTTTACAACACCAGACGAACGAACACGTTTGGTGAACCTTCTTAAAAGATTTGAATTGCTTTCATTTTCATTACCTATTATTTCTATGTTTATCATACAGCTTGACAGATTATCATACTAAAGGCTATTTAACAACCCGTTTTAAATAAACAGGCAAATTTTCAATGCTTATTGATTCTTGTGAATGCGTTTCCATATTTCTTACGATAACATATTTTTCCCGCACCTCTTTCACCCCCATTATTATTGTGTGTGTAACATTTGTATTTTCTGCTTCGGACATTTGTTTTATTAATCCATCCTCAATTATAGATTGCAATATCGGAATTCTTTTTCTTCTAAGATTTTCTATTATATATAAACTTTGAAGCCTTGCCTCATGTCCAACATGAACAAAATAAATTTTTTTATCATGCTTTTTATTAAAACATTGATTATTTTTAGAAATTTTTTTTGTATTTAATAAATTTAGAGAAGTATAAACAGAGGGCACTCTTTTTTTGTTCTTTATATTTTTTAAAAAATGTTCACACCTTTCTCCTTTAGCTAAAATACTTTCATTTTCTTCATTTTCATTTTGTCGGGTTTTTTTTATTTGAAATACTATGTTTGGGAATCCTTCACCACTACCATGAGTGATTAAATTGTTATTAATTTTATACGGGACATCTGTTGATTCAAGATATTCTAATACTTCTTTGAAGTGTTTTATTTGCTCATCATTTAAATATGAAATCGGCTTCGGCGCATCTTCTCTTAAGAGATTGCATTTTTCATTTTTACAATCAAATAGTTTAAAAATATTTTTTTGATATTTATTTTTACAATAGGAACAGATAAAATCAGTATTTTTTTTATAATAAAAATACAAATCTTTTAGAAAGGTTGAAAAGGATCGATTGTCCCCGAGACTATTTATATCAACAAAAATACCTTTGTGGCCGTACTCGTTTAATATAGAAATAGATGTTTGAATAATTAATGCTTCCGCGATACTTTTTTTGGTGTTGAAAACACTAAGACAAAATTCTTTATTCTCAGATTTACCAACTTTTATATTATAAAACATTGGGTAATTAATATTTTGCGCTTTGTTTTTCAAATAGATATCTTGTATTAGATGTCTTTCATTTTGTGTGACACAATCTTTCCATGAAGTACATTTTCTATCATAGACCGTGTTTATTGGTTTAAATCCATAATAATCGGCAATAGAAATCGCCGTCTCAAAAGGTTTTATTTGCTGAGTTCCTATAACACCATGTTTTGTTAGCCATTCAGTCGGTTGCATTATTTGTTTTTGCATTTTGTGTTCCATGGCGATTATTTTTATATGGCGAACCAAAAAATTTACCCCGTTAAATCCTGCATAGTGGGAATTCGCTAGCTGGCGGATTATTTAACAGAGTAAGCAAAACGATTGTTCATTTTATCTAAAATTTATCTGGCAATATCCCAATTTTTTTTATCGGGAGTAATTGTAAAAATGTTTTTCCAATTATGAAACTTTTTTCTAATGACCCCCAAATTCTAGAATCTGAACTAGCATTTCTATTATCTCCCATAACGAAATATTCATTTTCTCCTAATTTTTTTACCACATTGTTATTGCCATTATTTACGATGTAATTTTCTTCCAATTTAAAACCCTTGGGATGTTCTGAATTTTTTATAAAAACATCTGGGCCGGTTATCTCAACAGTTTCATTTGGGAGACCAATTATTCTTTTTATGAAAAATTTTGTTGTGTCGTTTGGATATTTAAATATTATTACCTGCTGTCTTTGAGGTGTATTAAATTTATAGGATACCTGGTCAATAATTAAATAATCTCCATTTTCAAATGTTGGGCTCATAGATTCTCCGAAAACCACAAATGGTTGCGCTATAAAAACACGAATCGGAATAACAACAAATATAACGAGGAGAACAATAGTAATAACATCTTTAATGAGTCCTTCTCCTTTTTTTGTTGGGAGAACTTTTTCATTAAAATTTTCTGTTTGCATAGGTACATTTTATTCCTAAATATTGCTTGATACAAGAGCAAAATCGTGCTCTGGCACGATTTTGCAAGCTCCAAATTACAAATCCCAAATTACAAACAATTTCTAAATTCTAAATCCCAATTTCTGAATATTTATGTTTTGGATTTTGTGTTTCGTTATTGGGACTTATTTGTGATTTGGAATTTGTGATTTGTGATTTATAATATAATCTATGAAAGATTATATTATTGTTGGTCTGGGTAATCCGGGAGAAGAATATTTAAATACAAGACACAATACTGGCAGAATTGTGCTTGATTATTTTGCTAATAAAAATAATTTTAATGAATTTGAAAAAGACAAAAAAACTAACGGATTTTTAACAAAAGGAAAAATAGGGAAATCATCTGTAGTTCTTGTTAAGCCGGAAACATTTATGAATAAATCTGGCGATTGTGTCTCAGGATTTATTAAAAGCAAAAAAGATGCGCTTGGGCTTGTTGTTATACACGACGACTTAGATTTACCAAATGGTTCTTTTAAAATTTCTTTTAATAAAGGTTCGGCAGGGCACAAAGGCCTTGAATCAGTAATTAAAAAAATAAAAACAAAAGAATTTATTCGTTTACGCGTTGGGATTTCTCCAGTAACTCTAAGTGGAAAAATTAAAAAGCCAATCGGCGAACAAAAAATTTTAGATTTTATAATAGGGAAGTTTAGTAAGAAAGAAGATGAAGTAATGAAAAAAATTTTAAAAAAACTTTCTGAAGCACTAGAGACAATTATTTTGGAAGGAAAAGATAAGGCAATGAATAAATTTAATTAAATTCAAAACCAATATAATGAGGTTTTGAATCCATAATATTTTTTTGATTATTTAAATCAAGCCATTTTACATTGGACACTTCACTTGGAAACTAAGTTTCCAAGTGAAAGGGTATTAAATAGGGCTTTGTTGAGGTGTGTTTTATGGGGCTAAAAAAGGAAATTAAAAATCATCAAAAAATGCTTGACAAAATGTAATTCGTTATGCTATAATACATATGTGAGTTTACCCCTAAATTCACATTAGTTCATTTATTTTTTAATAATTTATAGGAGGAAGTGATGTCACTTTCACAAGAAAGATGGTCCGAGATTGCTAAAAGGGTAATCAAAGAAAAACTGAAAGAAAGTCTAAATCTTCGAGCAATTGGAGAATATAAAAAAGAGCTCGGAGAGATTTCTCAGAAAAGCGGTTTTTCAAAAAAAGAATTGACGGAGTTTTTTAAGCCGTTAGTTCAAGAAGCTTTTGAAGAGCAAATGAGAAAAGGTCTTTCTTTTGATCTTGAGATATCTTGATATATCCAGCAAAGGGGCTGGTTATGAAAAAGATCGTTAATTTTTTCTGAAAGTTCTTTTTAACTCTTGTATTCAGACGGGGTTTGAACGCAAGTTCATTAAAAGGGTAATTTTTCCTTTCTCAAATTTTTGAGACGATTGGGAAGAACAAGAACCTCTCCTTTCTGAAAGAGTTAAGGTCGCGTTTGTAAACGCGACCTTTTTTAATACAAAACCCCCACTTGGGTGCTCCGCACCCAAGTGGGGGTTTTTTTGATTTTTTAAATTATGGATGAAAAAGCAATTTATATTGCTTTTTCATTTGCTTTCTTGATTTACCAACGCCAACGCCATCTTTCTTTCTTTAGGTTCAAATACAGTTATTGAGAATTTATATTTTTTACCAAGTTCAAGTTTTTGTTTTAATTCCTCTTCAGATGCAAATTCTGAAATATGGACTAATCCAGCAATTCCTTCCTCAATACTTGCGAGCGCTCCGTGCTTATTAAATTTAATTACAACCCCTTCAACCTCTTTTCCTTTTTCATATTTCTTTTCAGCGTTATCCCAAGGATTTTTTTTCAAGGCCTTTATTGAAAGAGAGATTTTATCACTTTTAATTTCTATTATTTTTGCTTTCACCACCTCTCCAACCTTAAATAAGTTTTTTGGATTTTCAACCAAACCCCAATCAAGTTCAGAAATATGAACAAGCCCTTCAAGTCCTTCCTCAATTTTTACAAAAACACCAAAATCAACAATTCCAGTTATTTGTCCCTCAATTTCATTATCAACATTATATTTTTCTACAATGTCAATTTTTTCACTTTGTTCTGGTGTTCTTTCTGAGAATATTAGTTTGCCTTCTTTTGGGGATACAGAAATTATTGATACTGATAGTTTTTGTCCTACTAAGTTTTTTAATTCTGATAAAATCTTATCTTTTTCTCCATCTTCAACTCTCGGGTAATGTTCTGCGCTAAGCTGTGAGGCCGGTAAAAATCCCTGAAGCCCCCTCCATTCAAGCATAAGCCCGCCTTTATTTGCCTCTTTAACCACTACTTCAAAAATTTTTTTATTTTCTATTGCTTCATTTGCTTCGTTCCAAATTATTGCCTGTCGGGCTTCTTTCAGAGACAGTTCTATATATCCTTCCTCATTTTCTGCTCCAATGATTTTAGCAGAAATAATATCACCGATATTTATACCCTTTATGATATCTCTGGCATTTATAAATTCTTTACCATAAATGATACCAGTGCCGTATGGAGGAAGGTCAACATATATGCAAGATTTTTCAATTGCAATAGCTAAACCATCAACAAGTTCCCCCGTGGCCGGAAAATTTTTCGTTTCGCCAAAAAGGGTCCCCATCTTACTTTGGGGTTTTTTTATTCCGGCATTGTCTATTTTTGGTATATTTGCAAAATAGGATTTCTTTTTTGTTTCTGTATCAATTGATCCATTTTCTACTTCTTCTATCTGCTCTGTGTGGTTCTCATGCATAGGCATGGTAGGTGGGGCAGATAAGTCCTCTTCACTTTTTTTAATACTCATAATTATTAATATTCAAAACAACATTTCCGTTTTTCGTAACTAGAATAATAAACGGTGTTAATATTGTTAATTTCTTATAATAGAACAAGTATATATAAATGAAAATTGTCGTCAAGCGACAATTTTCATCCCTTTTTATTTTTTTAGAAAATTGTCGTCAAGCGACAATTTTCATCCCTTTTTATTTTTTTAGAAAATTGTCGTCAATTAAAAAGCTCTTACTTTAAAACCTCTGAATGAGGTTTTCAAGAGTAGTGTCAGGTTTTAAAGTAAGAGCTTTTTAATCCATAATTAGTTTTAGTATCTCGCAAGGACAGTCCTTGCGAGATACTTGTAAGATAAAAATCATCCCTCAAACATATCCCCACATCTTTTTTCCTCAACTCCCGTTCTCTGATATAATGAAAAAGCAATCAAAATTGCTTTTTCATCCCTTGTTTTCTTGTTTTCTTGTTTTTTTGTTTCTTGTTTTCTTGTTTTTGAATCTTTAATTTATATTTTTAATTTTTGATATTTGATTTTTAATTTTCTATGTTCAACCTCTACATATTCTACAAACAGAATAAATGAAAAATGCCTACAATGGCATTTTTCATCCATAATTTTCATGTTTTTTATTCCCAAACAACTTTTTCTAATAACACTTCTCTGATACAATTAAAAAGCAATCCAAATTGCTTTTTAATCCATAATACTTCTT
>JAHIHZ010000029.1 GCA_018899555.1 Patescibacteria group bacterium | reverse complement strand
AGCCCTAATCGGGCTCTTGGTGAAAATGTCCATTAAGGACATTTTCCATCCAAAAATTGGATGCTTGCAAGAGCCCTAATCGGGCTCTTGGTGAAAATGTCCATTAAGGACATTTTCCATCCAAAAATTGGATGCTTGCAAGAGCCCTAATCGGGCTCTTGGTGAAAATGTCCATTAAGGACATTTTCACTTCATAATCTCAAAAAAAACTTTCGTGGGAATATTTACCTTTCCTCTTTCTAATAATTTCTTTTTACCTCTTTTCTGCTTCTCTCTTAATTTCATTTTTCTTGTTATATCACCACCATATAAATAACCTGTAACATCTTTTTTCATAGCAGATAATGTTTTTGAAGAAATTATTCTACCCTGCGCTGATGCCTGTATTTTGGTTTTAAACATTTGTCTAGGCAGATGTTTGTATAATTTTTCAACAATTTCTTTTGCTTCTTCGCCCACCCTTTTACTTGAAACAACTTTTGAAAAAGCTGGAACCAATTCTTCGGCAATCAAGACCTCCAGTTTAACCACATCTGCACTTTTCATTTCTTTTATATCGTAAGACAAAGACGCATACCCAGAGGAAACCCTTTTTAACTCGTCAAAAAAATTTCTCATCAATTCTCTTAGCGGCATTTCTGTTTTGATTATTGTTCTACCATCAGTAAATGTTTCTGTGTTTGTTATTTTTGATTCGTGTTCTTGTAGAAGCTGTATAATGGAACTCAAATATTCCAATGGTGTAATTATATCAGCATCTACCCACGGTTCTCTAACAAAAGCGACATCTCCATAATTTGGGAATAATGATGGAGAATAAATCAATTTTTTTTCTCCTTTTTTATTTTCAACTTCGTACATGATACTTGGTGATGTAATAACCAGTTTTAAACTAAACTCCCTTTTCAATCTTTCCATTATTATTTCCATATGAAGCATCCCCAAAAAACCACACCTAAACCCTCTACCCAAAACTCCGGACGACTCTTCCGAAAAAGATAGTGAAGAGTCGGAAAGAAAAAGAAGATTTAAAGCTTGTTTAAGAATCGTAAAATCATTCTGGCTTTCTGGGAAAATAGATGCCCACACAACAGGATTTGGGGTTTGATAACCCTTCAGCGCCAAAGCCGAGCTACCGTGTAGAGTGATTGTATCCCCAACAGATGCGACCCCCGGTTCCTTTATACCAGTCACTATATAGCCAATTTCTCCCGCAGAAAGAATGTCTTTTTCTTTCATGTCTGGAGAAAAAAAACCAACCTCTTGAGCATCAAATTTTTTATTAACTGCCTTAAAACTAAGAGTTTTATTTTTCCTTATTTCCCCGCCAAACACTCTCACAAAAACAATAACACCTCTATGATTTGAATATTGAAAATCAAAAACCAATGCCTGTGTGGGCACCGAGTGCCCATTTGGATACTCGGTGCCCAAGTTGTTTGGTGCTGGGATTTTCTTTATTATTATATTTAATAACTCTTTTACACCTTCGCCCGTTTTGCCAGAAATTTCTAAAATTTCTTCTTTTCTACAATGCAAAATCTCCACAATTTCACTCTTTACGTCACTAATTCTTGCGTAAGGTGAATCTATTTTACTCAAAACGGGTATTATGGGCAGTTTTTGGCTTTGCGCCATTCTGAGTGTTGTTAGTGTCTGTGCTTGAACACCCTGAGTCGCGTCAACGAGCAATATTGTTCCATCAACCGCCTTCAGAGCGCGAGAAACCTCATAGGAGAAATCAATATGACCGGGGGTATCAATTAGATTAAATATGTATTCTTCATTATCTTCTCCCACATGAGTCATTCTTACTGGTTGCATTTTAATTGTAATTCCCTTTTCCCTTTCAAGCTCCATCCTGTCTAAAACCTGTTCTTTCATTTTTCTTTTTTCTATAGTATTTGTTATTTCAAGCATTCTATCAGCCAAAGTGCTCTTTCCATGGTCTATGTGTGCGATGATACTGAAATTTCTTATATTTTTCATGATGTAATTTTACTTACTCCGTTAGAACTGAAACAAAAAAATATGGATGAAAAATGTCATTATAGACATTTTTCTAAAAAACAAAAAACATTGTGGATGAAAAATGTCATTATAGACATTTTTCTAAAAAACACAAAACATTGTGGATGAAAAATGTCCTTGGGGACATTTTTCTAAAAAACACAAAACATTGTGGATGAAAAATGTCCTTGGGGACATTTTTCATTTACAATTCTTCCTTCCCGGGTGCAACTATATTTATTTTCCATATCTTATCCTTAATTGATACCAATACTTCTTCTAATTCAATGTTCTTGAGTAATTTTAGAACTATAATATAGAAAATAATACCCACCACCCCAGCAAGAAGCCCCTGCATAAATATGCCCACCAAGGTTTTTATATCAAATAAATTATCAAAAACATCTAAAAATTTATAAGCTACAAATCCGAGTATGATAGAAGCTGAGAAACTGTGTAATAATGTTTTTTTAATTAAATTATAAAATTTACCAAAATCTTTTTGGAATGCAAACCAAAACATCGTCATATTTATTATAGTGCCAAGTGTATAAGCCAAAGGCAACATAAGAATTTCACTACCACTTAACCATTCAACTTTAAATAACGATTCAATAAAAAATCTAAAAAAATTACTTGACACAAACAAGTTTGTAAGCAAAAAAGAAAATACAATAATTAAAATTGCTGATATTGTATTTATAAGTAAAGGTTTTTTTGTATTACCGGAAGCATAATACCCTCTTATAAAAAGAAGAATCAAACCCTGAGCAACTGCAGAAACAACAAAAATTGCCAAGGATGCCGCCGTGAGCTTCGTATCCGACCAACTGAAAGAACCACTCCCAAGAATTGTTCTAACAATCTGTGCCCTTAAAACAATAAACATTATTGTTATGGGTAAAGACCAAAAAATAATATGTCTCACCGCTGTTATTGTGTGATCCAAAAAATTTTTTCTATCTCCGTCAGAAAAAAATTTTGAGAGCATTGGAAAAACCGCAAGAGAATAACTCGCCCCTATCAGCGCTAGTGGAACCGATTGTAGGTTGTTTGAAAAATTAAATATTGAAATTGACCCTTCTTGCATAACAGACGCCATCCCCAACAAAATAAGAATAGATAATTGACTAGTGGAAAGAGTAAATGTTCTCGGTAAAGAATTCCATATAATTTTTTTTACATATCCAAGATTTATTGGAAATACAAATGCTGGTAAAAATCCCCTTTTTATAACAATTGGAACTTGAACGAAAAAATGCATAAGCGCGCCCAATACAGCACCAAAGGCAAGGCCCTTTATCCCAAATATTGGATACAAAAAAATTATCCCAATAATGATTCCGACATTATAAAGAACCGGCGCAATTGCATAGGTAAAAAATCTTTTAAATACTTGTAAAATACTTGAAAATAAATTTGAGAGACCAAGTATAATCGGGGAAAGTAGTAAAATTCTTGTTAACATTATTAATTCCTGAACCGATTTCGGATCGTCTATACCCGGGAAAACAATATTTGTAATGTAAGGGATTAGAAAAAAGACAATGGTGCTTACAAAAATTATAAAAATAAAAAAGGATGTAAAAACATGTTTTATAAAATTATGGCCAATCTCTGTGCTTTCATTAATTTTTTCAACCAAAAAAGGAACGAGTATAGAAATTGAAACAACGGAAGCCGCAAAAACTAAAATAATATCTGGAATTCTAAACGCGGCATAGTAAATATCTAATGTACTACTAGCTCCAAATGTGTGCGCCAAAAGACGATCCCTAACTAATGCAAGAATTTGAGAAATAAGCGTGAAAAACGCTAAAAGATAAGCGGCCTGATGAAGACCGCTTATTTCTTTGGAAAATAAAAATAAAATTTTTTTTACCATATTTTATTAATCAATCTTCAAAAAAATTTATTGGTTTGTCTCTTCCACCGGCAGTTCCTGTCTCTGTTCTGGTTTTTCAGTTGGGTCGGTATCAGAGAGTGGGTCTTTTCCATTTTTTAGATTGTTTAATATTTGTTCTACTTCTCTATTGTCTGGGTTAAGTACCTTTATATCTTCAAACTGCGCAATAGCATCGGTTATTCTGTTTACTTTTTCATAACTTAATCCCAAGAAATACTTGGCATTTGAATATGAAGGACTAAGCCCTACAGCTCTTTCTAATGATGTTATAGCTCCGCTGTAATTTTTATTATTGTATTTCAATAAACCTAAGTAGAAAAATACAGTTGGGTCATTCGGAGACAGAGTGGAAGCCGATTCAACAGATGAAATTGCCGCTCCTATATTTCCCTCATCCACCTCTATTTGTGATAGCAAGAAAAATGCTTCTGTGTAATTATTTTTTTTGTTTAGAGCTTTTGTTATATAATCCCTCGCCTTTTTAATGTTTTTATTAAGAATTTCTAGTTTAGCCATTGTAAGATATATTGAAGGACTCTCTGGATTATATTTAAGAGCTTCTTCATAAGAAGTCATCGCGCTTTCGTATGCTCCTTCCACTCTTAAAGGAACAATGGCCTCATAAACCTCACCCAGAGAAAGCCAGTTTAGATAATTTGTTTTATCTGTGTTGACTGCTTTTTTAGCATTATCTATTGCTTCTCCTAAGGTATTACGAAATTGCTCTTGTAAGATTTTTTCTTCTACATCTTTTTGCGCAGAAATTTGATTTAGTTTTATTAAATTAATTTGTGATAGTGTTCTGTAATATAAATCATTTCCATCAAATTTTATCGCCATTTTAATATTCGCCTCAGAAACGACAATGTCCCCACTAACATTAGCCGCCACTACGCCTTTCTGGAAATATATACCTGATACAAATTTCTTTGTCGCGAATACTCCCCACAAAATAATAGACGCTAACAAAACAACAGATACAGAAATAACTACAATCCCCACTTTTAAATCTTCAGAAAAAGATATTTTTATTTTTTTAATAGCTTCATCGTTATAAAGAGAGGCAATTAATATTCCACTAAAAACAAATGTCAGAGACAATATCACTATGTCTGGAACATACAGTATATTGAACACCCACAAATAAATTGAACCGAAAAATGAAGATATTACAATTGATTTCCTCAGGAGATCTTCCTTCAAATTAAATACTCCTTTGAGAGATACAAACAAAAACATTACTATAAACAAAACCCAAGAGAGAAACCCCAATGCCCCAGTGGTAACTAAAGAAGAAAATACAAAACTTATTCCTGAATTAAAGTCAGTATTCCAGAAAATTGTGCTATTTATCCCTTCAGGTTTGTTCCTCAACCATTCTGTGTTAAAACGATTAGGACCTGCTCCTAAGATTGGGTCTTCTTTAAGCGCTTTTCCCGCTATTTCAAATGTTGATTGCCACGATGGACGAACTTCAATTTGAGATACATTAAATAAAGAAGATATTGTTTCTGTAAATAATCCACCGGACACCACAAATACCACCGCCACAACAAATACTAAAAACGGAGTAAGGGAAAATTTTTTCTTTGGCACAACCTCTGTGGCTGAGACAGTATCATCTATCTGTTCTTTTGATTTGAACATAAGAGAATAAATAAACAAAATCAACGAAAACAATCCAACCACAAACCACACAGTAGTAAAATTAATGACTACCAAGAAGAATATAGACAATAACAAAATTATGTAAGAAACAATTTTCATTAATTTTGTTATGTTTAGAAATTCTAGGGTAGACAATAATAGTATTATTGCTAAACCAAAAAATATACCAAGATCATTCCACTTGCCTACTAAACTTGACACCGAGCTAAAGAAAACATTTAAGGACAAAAACTCCGGGCCAAACACAAGTCTTGATAACTGAAACAATGCAACTAAAATTACAGAGACAAAAAATCCTGCGTACAGGTAAAAGAGTTTTTGTTTGGATTTAAATAATAGTGTCGTCAGAACAAACAAAAGGAATAGCGCGGCTATGGTCCCGAATGTATCTATTTCAAATCCGCCTCCGAGAAAAGATGTTCTTACTGAACCAGAAAACAGAGACGAAATGAGATAAGCTAACGGCACCAAAAAAGCAAAAACCAGAATTATACTTTTTGGAAATTCGAATTTCCCTTCCTTAAGTTTTGATATAAACCAAAAAATAAAAGAAAGTATCACGCCAAAATATAATAAAAATATTTTGCCAGAATTAAAACCTATTGAAGTTGAAGGTATAAAAAAGAAAGGTAGGAGAAAAACGGTTAGAAACAGCATAGCAAACGAAAGTTTTTCAAAGTTAAATGGTGTTTCTTTTGCTTTCTCACCTATATTAAATATTTTTTTCATAATAATTTATAAATTAAAATTTCTTATTAATTTCTAATACCCTCATAATTATACACTGAATACTATATCAAAAACAACATATTTTTGTTTAAAATATGTAGATAAAAACACTATTTACTTAAAATATTAATGTTGTATAATTGATAAGGTTTTGTGTCGTGTAGTTACCCAGCACCACTTCTGTATTTTTGTTCTTGAATTTTTGAGATAAAAAATTTCTTCAAATTTTTTAATCTTAAAATTCTTTACAAAAACACAGAAGTGGTGCTGGGAGGAAAGTCCGAACACATGCTTCCTTTTAAAGGACGCAGGACGGTAGCGGGTAACGCCCGTCGTCGTTGCGAAGCAACGAAAGCACCAAATCACAATAAACAAATCACAAACAAAATATAATTATCAAAATTCAAAAAACCAAAATCCTATATTTAGAGTTTGGGGATTAGAATTTAGAATTTGTTTGTAATTTGGGATTTGATAAGTTTGGAGTTTTCGTCGCTTCGCGACGATAGAGGTGCGAACAGAGACGTCAAAATTGGAAACGATTTTGAATGCTTCATTCGTGAAGTATAGTTCTTTAAGAAATTAAAGAATTGAAACGGCTAAATTCTTACCTATGTGCAAGGCCGTACCACCCAGTGCGTAGCACTGGAATGACTAATAACTAATATCTAATTTCTAATGAAATTTCAAAACACTCAATATAGATTTGATTTTTTGGAAATTGTCTCTCTTCGAGAGATCTGCCATGGGCAGAGAAATTGTAATTTAGAAATTCCACTGCTATGCAGTGGTTGGGGTGCCGCTAGAGGTTGTCAGTAATGACAATCCCAGATAAATGACTACGCCAATTTTGTTCACCAAAGGTGAATACAAAATTGAGCGTCCAGCTCTACTTTTACGGAAAAATTTTTTACAAAGCGGTTTTACACCATTTTGTAACTATTGAAAACAATTTTTTGTTTGAAAGACTAAAAATTCAAACGATTGTTCTGTAAAAGTAGGGCTGGGCAAATCCGCCTTCGCCCTTGAGGGCTACGGCGAGATACTCAACTTTGTGACCACCTTCGGTGGACAAAGTTGGAACAGAATTCGGCTTATAGACACAAAATCAACAAATCAAAAAACTTCGCTTAAAGCGAAGTTTTTTGATATTTAAACTATAAAAAAATATTATGGATTTAAAACCTCTCCCAGAGGTTTTAAATTTAACCGCAGATTAGACAAACCCCTGGGGGTAATTCTTCTTGGTGTGGATTTTTTAAATCTGTCTCTCCCCTCACATTTGTATCTTTTTTAATTCCTGTGTTAATTCCGGAAATATTTTCCTCATTTATGTTATTTTTTTCTCCTTTCTCTTCGCTCTCTTCTTTTTTTTTGTCTTTACCAACATTCAAAACTTGAATAGATTTTGACCCATCTCTATAAACTGTAATCCCCTTACATCCGGTATCCCAAGAAAGTAAATATGCTTTCTTTACATCTTCAACTGTTGCTTTTTTAGGTAAGTTGATTGTTTTTGATACGGCGTTGTCAACATGTTTTTGAAATGCCGCCTGCATTTTTACATGGTCAGGATATCCTAAATCATGTGCCGTCACAAAAATTTTTTGCCATTTTAATGGAATTCCTTTTATCCCAGCAATAGAACCATGTTCTGCAACTTTTTTCATTAATTCTTCTGAGAAAAAACTTTCGCGCCGCGCAACTTCTTCAAATTGCTTATCAACTTCAATCAATTCAACCCAATCATTTTCATTTTTCCCAATTCTTGATTTTCTAACATAGGCCAAAGCAAATTTTGGTTCAATTCCTTGAGAACATCCGGCAATAATACCTATTGTTCCTGTCGGCGCGATCGTTGTCACAGCGCAATTTCTTAATCTTTCTCCGCCAGGATGATTATAGAGAGAATTTTTAAAGTTTGGGAATGTTCCTCTCTTTTTTGCAATAGACACAGAGGCCAGGTGTGACTCACTTTCTATAAAACTCATTAATTTGTCTGCCAATAAAAGTGCTCGCTTAGAATTATACGGAATTTCAAGACTGACCAAGGCGTCGGCCCAACCCATAAGACCGAGTCCAATTCTACGATTGCCACGAGCCATTACATCAATTTCTGGCAAAGGATACTTGTTCATATCTATTACATTGTCCAAGAAATGCACCGCTTCATGCACGGTTTTTTTAAGATTAATCCAATCAATATCATTTTTTCTCCCTTCCTTTTTTACAAATTTATTTATATTAATACTTCCAAGATTACAGGGCTCATTTGGTAGAAGTGGTTGTTCTCCGCATGGATTAGTTGATTCAATACGCCCTAATTTTGGAGTTGGATTTCCACGAGCATCATTTATACGGTCTATAAATATAACTCCCGGATCCCCTGTCTCCCAAGCAAGGTTTGCAATTTTATCAAAAACATCATTAGCATCAAATTCCCCTATGGCTTGACCACTTTTGGGGTTTATTAGTTTATATGTCTTCTTCTTTTTTACCGCATCCATAAATTCATTTGTAATCGCTAGAGAAATATTGAAGTTTTGAAGTATCCCCTCTTTTGTTTTTGCCGCAATAAACTCAAGTATGTCTGGATGGTCAATGTTTATGATACCCATCATCGCCCCGCGTCGTTTTCCTCCCTGTTTAACAACATCTGCAACGATATCAAAAACCTTCATGAATGAAATAGGTCCAGAAGAAACCCCCCCTGTTTGTTTTACAAAATCCCCCTTTGGTCGGAGACGCCCAAAGTTGTAACCAGTACCTCCGCCAGATTTATGTATAATAGCAGTCGCTCTTACTGCATCAAAAATACTTTCCATAGAATCTTCAACCGGTAATACAAAACAAGCTGATAGTTGTTGCATTGGAGTTCCTGCATTCATTAATGTCGGCGAATTAGGAAGAAATTCTAATGAGGCAATCAGTCTATAAAAACTCTCTTCAACTTTCATGAAATCTTCATCAGAAATATTTGGGTCATAAATTTTTTCTGCGGCAGCTATGTTTGAAGCAATTCTTCTAAAAAGTTGCTGTGGGGTTTCAATAATTTTTCTGTTAGTGTCTTTTCTTAAATATCGAGATTCCAAAACTTTCATTGCGTTTTCTGTAATAATTGTTTTAACATCATGATATAAAAGAAAATATTTTGCTTCTCTGATTTCCTGTCGTTTTTTTCTATATTGATCATAAACATTCGCCACATCATTAAAGCCCTCACCTTTTAGAATATTTATTATGACATCTTGAATTTCTTCAACATTTGGAATTCTACCTGCAAAAGAATTCTTTAAGCTAGAGATGACCTTTTGAGAAATTTTTTTAACCACTGGACCATTTTTCTCTCGAACAGCCAAAAAGGCCTTGAAAACAACAGAGTAAATCTTATCAGAATCAAATAAAACCACGCGTCCATCTCTTTTCTGGATATGAGAAATCTTTTTTGACATCTTAGAAACTTTGAGTATTGATTTTTTGAGAGTTGTTGTCTTTTTCATCTCTACACTAATCTTAATTTTAATAATATTGACCTTGTTTGTTATTTTTGTCTATTTGCTCAACATTCCACCACTCATTCTATTTTATAAACTAATCTGTTTTAAATGAAATTAAGATTAGTGCGGGGATTCATTTACTTTATTTTGTTCTTCCAATAAATTTTAAATATGTTCATATTAAAAGAGGCGATTAATTCGTCTCTTTTAATATTTTTTTACAGAAATATCAAAATTTTTTGTTTTTTCAATATTTTTTTGTAGTTTTTCTTCGTTTTCTGGCATATTTTTATAAAAATTATAGATTTTTTAGTTGAATGTAAATTTTACATCAAAAATCTTACTAATACCCTGTGGATAACACAAAAAAACAGCATCAAAAAATAAATTTCAAGAGTTGTAAAATGGAGAATAAAAATTTCCCATAAAGTGGGGCTGATGAAAGGGTTTAAAGTGTTTTTTAATAAAAATTTTGCCTTTTAGGTTTAATTCTGATATCAGATTTGTTGTATAACATTCAGAATGTTAAAATTTGAACACAATATGGAAAAAATTCCCTTTATAGAGATCATGGCAAAAAATAATTATGACTTAGGTTATCAGGTCGGTTCCCTTTTGAAAAATCAGATTAGAAAACGACTCAGTTCTAATAAAAAAATCTACCTAACGCTTGGAAAGACAAGTTTTGATGAACTTGAAGAGATTGCAATGCGTTTTTTGCCAGAAACTATTAAAAATTTTCAACCACTGATAGAAGAAGTCGAGGGAATTAGTGATGGAGCAAAAATTAAATTTAGTGAGTTAATGGTTTTGATTTGCGAGGAAGAACTTTTAGAATTTAAAATTCACAAATGCACAAGTGTGGCCATAAAAAACGAAAAAAGTGTGTTGCTTGGGCATAATGAAGATTGGTTAAAAGAATATAGAAGAAACGGACTTTATGTTCTTAAATGTAAAATTAATAATATTAGTTTTTTGAGTTTAAATTATATTGGGACATTAGCAGGTTCAAGTTGTGGTTTAAATTCTTTTGGTTTTTGTTTTACAGGAAATTCTCTTAGTTCTGAAAAATTAAAATATGGAATACCAAAAAATTTTCAAATGCGCGCAATTTTAACTTCAAGATCTGTTAAAGAGGCTGTCGGGGTAGATTTATTTGAGAGTAGCATAAGTAGTAATATTATTTATACTTCAAAAGATTCAGAAATTTTAGATGTTGAAGATTTTTTTAATCACGACAATTTCTTTCGTGGAAAAAATTTTTTAATTCATACTAATCATCCACTAATAAAGAAAGAACAAAACAAAGAAAACACAGAAAAAGAATCTATTATACGATATGAGCAAATAGAAAAAATTTTGAAAAAGAAAAAAAATTTGGATTACAATATTTTAAAAAAAATATTAAGAAGCCACGGGACAGGAATTTGTGGACATGACAACAAAAAACATTCTAACTTCGGAGTTACAATTGCTTCTGTAATAATGAACCCCAAGGAAAAATGGATGGATGTTGCTTGGACAAATCCTTGCAGGAATGAATATGTGAGATTTGAACTTTAGATTTTAAAATTTGCGGAGAGGACAGGTAAAAAGTTCCTGACACCTTTAACTAATAATGTAATATTGAATAATTGTGGTTTCCCTGTTGGAGGAGGAATATGGTTTAACGAAAGATGATATAGATGCGGGAAAATCTATAGTTGTTGTCGCCGACAAATATCAAAAAGTTGTTGGCATATATCCAAATTATACCATTCAAAATGTTTCTTATATTCTAAAAAATCACCGTAATCTTTCCGACAAATTTGATTTTTGTTACGACACACAAATGCCAAAGAGATAGCGAGATGGAAATGGGGACAACTATCATTAAATTTACAGAACACGAGAGGAAGCGCCTTGGGATCACCACCCGCTCGCAGGCACGCGGGCTGACATCTATAAAAAACATGTTGGCGGAGAGTGTGGAATTTCCTTTTTATAAAATAATTTAGAATCGTAGAACGATATTACTAAATTATTTTGTTCAAAGCACTCAAATTTTTGCTCGGACCAGTGGCGCAAAAATTTGTTCAAATCCACGCCTATACTTTTTCCGTTATTAATTTTAACTATACCTGTAGGTTTTCGGTATGGTTAAAATTGTTAGTGCGGAGGGTATGGGATTTGAACCCATGAGGGGTTACCCCCTACTCGCTCTCCAAGCGAGCGCACTAGACCACTATGCGAACCCTCCAATATATAAAATCTTTAACAAAAGAATATCAGAAATTATATTGAATGAAAAACAAAACAACGCCAAGAAAAACAAATGTGAAATGAAACCGAAAAAAACAAAATTACACAAAAATTAAGCGACCGCTGAAAAAGTGTGGTAAAATTATTTTAGCATAATATAAAAAACAAACAGAAAATTTTATTTCCTATTATTTATACTTATTCAAACCAAAAAAATCTCTCAATTTTTCATCGCTTTCAATTTTTTCAACAACTAAATACAAAACATCTTTTCCTATTTTTAAATTGGCTTTCATTAAAGCAACAATATCTTCACAGTCATAGGGATAAGCCCAAACACTATTTTGTAGCTTTACAAAACCAATATTTAATAACTGTTTTCTTAATTTATCACGAGTTTGTTTTCTTTTCTCTTTTATATCAAAAATAATAATTCTCCATTTACCATCCCAACGATTTGGTTTCCAATATTTTTTGCCTAAGACCTGTTTATTTATTAATTCCATATTCCCTTTTTCTGTAAGACGAGCAACTTTTATTCCATTTCTATTTTCAATTTCTATTAAACCTTTGTCTCTTAATTCAATCATTTTGTTTTTTATATAATATTTTCTCCTTCTATTCCCGCCACCTAAAAATTGGTCAAAAACCTGAACAGCGTTTGGAGCTAAAACGGCAATTGTTATTATCCCGACAGCGCCAATTATTCTAAGAATAATATTTTTGGAATTTACTTTTTCTTCCTCGCGAAAGTAAAGATCTTTCAGTTTTAAGAATTTTTCAGTTTTTCTCATTTTTTTATTTTACCACACTTTTTAAGCGACCGCTTAAAAAGTGTGGTAAAATTTAAAATAAAATATTTAAAATTTATCTGATTTATTTTTCAATTTTCTTATTTATTAAAGGAATGGAGTGATTTTTATATTCTTTTTGCAATTCCGGTTTCAAATAGTCTTTACCTATTATTGTTTTTCTGCAATTTTTAGAACCACACTTACATTCCCATTTTGAAATATAGCTTTCACTTTCCCAGATTGAATAATCGGATGTTATTTCTTCTCCAATATTAATATCTCTTTTTGCAACAAGAGTAAACGACTCTTCCATCCAAACATTTGGTTCACAAGAATGATTCATAAACCAACTTTTATCTTCACCCATTTTTTCAACACTATAAAGATTTTCATCTATCTGTATTATAAACTTTCCATCTTTTTTTGATTTTTCTACTTTATCTTTATTTATAAATTCACCACCCTAAACAATAATTTTTTCTCCTTTCTTAATTGACTCAAGTGCAAACATTCCCTTGCTTATGTTGTTGGTTTCTTTGATTTCAATTTTTGGGTTTAACTAAGTTTCTTTGCTTTTCATTTTTTACTTTACTTTACTTTTATTTTTTGTTTTTACAGATTTTAGATTTTAGATATTAGATTTAAGATTGAAATCTACCATCTCCCGCTAGATCCACCCCCACCTGACATCCCGCCACCAAAACCGCCGAAACCGCCACCCCCGCGACTTCCACCAAACCCTCCTCCACCTAAAAACCAAGGAGGGACTCCGCCACCAGTTTTATATTTTTGATACGCGCGAGAAACTATAAAATCCAAAAAAAGCCCAAACCCAACAAAAAAACCAACCAATGATATCGCAAGCAAAAGAGAACTAATAAAGAGAAGTGAAATTATTAAACCAACAACCCCGCCAAAAATTCCTCCAGCCCACCATGTTTTTGACCTGGCAAGAACGGCTATAATCCACTGAAAAATTATCAACGCAACAAAAATAAAATTGAAATTAAATTTAGACCCACCGGATTTTTCAGAGTATCCTTCTGGAATTATTTCCTGCCCGCCGAGAGCTTCCAGCATTTTATCAATCGCTTTGTCTATTCCACCAAAATAATCTCCCTGTTTGAAAGCAGGCGTGATGATGTCACTCTGAATATAAGAAGTTCCTATGTCAGTTAAAAATGGTTCAACTCCATAGCCGGTGTGTATACGAGTTTGTCTGTCATCAAGAGAAATTAAAAGAAGAACCCCATTATTTTTATCCTTCTTTCCTATCCCCCACTTAGTAAAAATTTCTTGTGCAATATTTTCTATTGTGTCCCCCTCTAATGATTTTATTATCACTACTCCAATTTCATTTGTAGTTTGTTTTTCAAACTCTGAAAGTTTATTTTCCAAAATTGCTTTTTCTTCCGGTTTCAACATATCAGCATAATCGGAAACAAAGCTAGATGGTTTTTCCGGCACAGCAAAAGCAAAAGAGGTTATTGGCAAAATGGTCAAAAACAAAGCTATGATTAATAATTTTTTATAATTGACATTCATTATTGACTTCTTAAATTAATTTATGATACAATACTTGTACAAATGCCTTCGGGCCGTCCCCTTATGGAAACATAGGGGAGAACTAAAAGAAAAGCTATTAGATTAAATCTCTAATGGCTTTTCTTATTTCTTCAAACTTCTTCTTGTTTAATACGGCAAGGCGATCATGCAATCTTTTTGTGTCTATTAATCTGATTTGAGATAAAATTGCAAATACTTTTTTGTCCTCAAAGATTCCTAATTCAATATGATAGGGATTTTTCTTTTGAGAAGTTGTGAGTGGCACAATTAAACAGACGCGCCTACTAAAACCTTTTATAATTGAGACGGGTCTGCGATATGTATTATTTGTTCCGTCTTGTTCAAATCCAATATTCACACCAAGAGAACACCACCTTATTTCCCTCTGGTGATAATAATTGGGCTTTCTTTCATTAATTTCTTTCTTTCTTTTATTCCAACTGTCAAAATCTTTATGCATTTATTTACTCTGTAAAATCAACCTCTGGAACTATTTGATTTTCTTCTGGAACTTCAAAGTAAGCTCTTTCTTCTACGCCAAATACACCTGCCAAGATGGAATTAGGAAATCTTTTTATGCTTGCGTTTAATGTCTTGACCATTTCGTTGTATTTCATTCTTTCAACAGAAATCCTGTTTTCTGTTCCCTCTAAAGAAACTATTAAATCCCTATATGCCTGTGATGATTGCAAGATAGGATAATTCTCAACTATCACTAACAACCTCCCTAAAGCTGACTCAACCTGACTAGCTGCTTGTACCTTTTCATTTGTAGACACTGCCCCACTGTATTTTGTTCGCGCTTCGGCAATATCACCAAAAACTTTTTGTTCTTGTCCGGCAATTCCTTTTACCGTGTTAACTATATTAGGAATTAAATCAAATCTTCTTTGATATTGATTCTCAACTTGAGACCACTGCGAGGTAATGCTTTCGTTTATCGTAACGAAATAATTATATTTTGAAATACCCCAACCAAAAATTAAAACGACAATGATTATAACCACAATCCACTTTAAATTTTTTTGCACAAATGTTTTTTCTTCCATAATAAAAATAAATTATTTTATAATATTGGTATTATAACACATATTTTCTTAAAATTATCTTTATTTTATGTCCTTTACAATGTTTCAACATGCCTAAATATGATTGCAAGGATTGATTAAATGATTCTTTAGAAATTATTGTGGATGAAAAAGCAATTTTTATTGCTTTTTCATTTATTTTTCTAAACATTCTGTTTTTAGTTTTAGTTCTTAAAACAATATGGCGTGGTAAAACAACATAACCAAGAAAATCAATTCCTTGTTTTAATTTTCTAATTTCTATTTTCTGTGGATGTAATTCTAATTTAAGCCTGTTGTCTAAAAATTCTTTAATTTGTTTTACTAATCCTTCTAATCTTTTTATGTCTGAATTTAAAATAATAAAATCATCACAACTTTAAAAGCTCCTGTGGAGCTTTTAAAGAGTGGTGTTAGATTTTAGTCCGTATAGCGGATATAATATTTTTCTTTCAATTTGTGTTTTATAAATTGGTCTAATTCGTTTAAATATATATTCGCAAAAAGCTGACTTGTTACATTTCCAAGTGGTATTCCCTTATTCGTCTCAGCCATGGCGTAGATTATATTAGGGGTATTAAAACTGTCTATTATTTGTTTCAAAAGCCATAAAGTGTCTGGACAAAAAAATTCTTTTTTAATTAAGTTAAATAAAATTTGGTAGTTTATTGAATCAAAAAATTTTTTAATATCACACTTGAGAACAAAGGTTTGTTTTTTCCAATTTTTACTTTCCTTTCTTGCAAAAGTGAAGGTTCTGTTAATTCCTTTGTGGGTTCCTTTCTCAATTCTTGAAGAATATGAATCAAAAATAAAATGTTTATCAAAAATAGGATATAAAATTCTAAAAATTGCTTGATGTAAAACTCTGTCTTTTACATTCGCTTTATGAATGCGCCCCAATTTGGGGTCATTAACAAAAAATCCTGTGTAATCCCCATGTTTATACTTTTTTGATATAAGTTCTTCATGAAGTTGAAATATATTATCTTCAAGATTAAATTCAAATTTTTGAACATCTTTTCTTTTTCTTTTTCCTTTTTTAAATTCATTCCACGCACAGAAAAGATTTGATACACTAACTATATTATGAAAAAGGCAATTAAGACCCCCCCCCCTACCGAAATAATTTTGTTCCTATTGTTCATGTTGTAAAAAATATTTATAAAGATATTTATAAAATTGGGAATTCTTTATCTAAAAGAGATAAGCTCGGCATTCATAAACATATTGAAGAAATCTCTCTTTCTTTGTTGGACAATATATTGGAAGCTGTATTCTCTCACAAAACAGAAAAAATTAAATCTTTGGAAAAGGCAAGAATACTGGTTGAAAAATTAAAACACCTTACTCGTATTGAATATGAAGAAAAAATTATTTTGCAAAGACAATATATTCAAATTGAATTATTACTTGTTGAATGTTCAAAAATGACAAATGGATGGATTAAATATTTAACACAAGACCCTATATAAAAATAGGGTCTGTTTGTGTTGAAATTTCTGGCGAGGACCGTTACTCGGATTCGTGTTGTCAACATTACCGTTGTTGGCGTACAACTTCGCATTGTCATCATTCCAGTTGCCGTTCACGAGATAGCCATCGGTCCATTTTTGCGTAACATCATCCTTTTCACCGATTGTTTGTTCCCAAACTTTCTGTGTTTCTCGTAGTAGCGAGCTTTGTTTTGCATTATCGTTTTTTATTTAAACGAATTACGCACAATATTACGCAAGCAATTTCTTTCTTGGTAAACTATCATTATGATAAATATCATACTAGCTTTACAACCATACTTAATTATATAAAATCAACCCACAAAGTAAAACTTTGTGGGTTGAGAGAAAAAGGAAAAAGAATTAAGGTAAAGAAAAAAATAGCTGGCGAGGACCGCTACTCGGACATGCGCTGTCAACATCACCGCAGCCGGCGTACAACTTCGCATTGTCACCATGCCAGCCGCCGCTCACGAGACAGCCATCGGCCCATAAAGAGGAAGTCCGAGTCCAACTATTTTTGT
>JAHIHZ010000028.1 GCA_018899555.1 Patescibacteria group bacterium | reverse complement strand
TAAAAAACAAAAAAAATTCTGGATGAAAAAGCAACTTGGGTTGCTTTTTTTAAAAAACAAAAAAAATTCTGGATGAAAAAGCAACTTGGGTTGCTTTTTCATTCAAATAGAAAAGTTTCTTATTGAATATATTTCTTCCTCATTTTCTGAATTATCGTCTTTGTTTTTATCAAAATAAAAATCATCGTTAACATCCTCCATCTCCTCTTTTAAATTAATACTGTCCACCAGTATCCCCCCTCCTTCATTTTCAGATATATATTTATCAAGCATATCTCCGACGCCCTTCACAGTACCGGTTGAATTTATCAAGTCCAAAATTGTTCTTAAATCATTAGAAGAAAAATAATCTATTACTATTTTCCCACCAACTTCTTTTCTTTCTATTTGAACACGGGTGCCGAGAGATTGTGAAAGTTTATTTTCAATCTCAACAATTTCAGGGTCATATTTATATTCCTTTCTGCGAATCTTATCCTGTGCTATTTTTCTAGCAATATCTTCAGCTTCTCTAACAGTAATTTTTTTATATAAAACTTCTTTGAATAATGTTTCCTGTTCTTCAGGTCTATCCTTTAACATCATCATTGGTCTTGCGTGGCCTTCTGAAACTTTGCCACAAACAATTGCCTCTTGCATTTTGTCTGGTAAAGAAAGTAATCGAATCGTATTTGACACATATTCTCTACTTTTTCCTAATTTTCTCGCAATTTCGTGATGTTTAAAATTAAATTCTGACGCTAATTGGAAAAAGGCCCTTGCTCTATCAATCGGATTTAAATCTTCTCTTTGAAGATTTTCTATTATCGCCATTTCAAGTTTCATTCGTTCGTCTTCTTCCCCGCTTCTTATAATCGCAGGAACCCGTGGAAGACCGGCAATTTTCGCCGCTCTATACCTTCTCTCTCCTGCTATTAATTCATATTGAGTCATCAGCCCACCATCATCTCTTGTAATTTCTAAACGAGTAACAACAAGCGGTTGGAGAATCCCGTATTGTTTTATTGATTCTGCTAAATCGTTAAGTCGATTTTGGTCAAACTCTGTTCTTGGTTGATATGGATTAGGTTTTATTTTATTTACCTCTATCCAAAATATTGAATCGTCTTGAAAATTAGACATAAAAAATCATGAAAACATAAAATCACTAAATCACTAAATCACTAAATCACTAAATCACGAAAACACGAAAACACGAAAACAAAATTTTAATATCAATATTTTAACATTTTATTTCTGAGAAATAAATAGTGGATACTGATTGATTTTTGTGAAAAAATTGAGTAATCTAATTACATGCCGCTGTGATGAAACTGGTATACATGCACGACTCAAAATCGTGTGGGGCGACCCATGTCGGTTCGATTCCGACCAGCGGCACACGAGCAGTTAATAAATAATAAAACCATGTCAAAACAAACCGAAATCACAACAAAATATTTTAGACAATATCGACAAAAATTAGGTTTTATCAACCGATCCAATATCAAAAACTTTTTCGGGGCAAAAGATATTACACCAACTGTTGATTTTAATTATATAATTCTTTTAAATAAACGACTCTGCAACATTGTTGATAAAGTTAATAGTATTGTCGTTAAAGAAATAAAAATTGATGACCTAACCGCGTTCAAAAAAGAACATATAAACCGAACATTTAAAATAATGAAAAAAAGCAATATTTTACCAATACTTAATAATCAAGGCAGAAGACCAGAACAAGTTTATTTTTCTTGGATGCGTGGATATGTGATTTCAGAATATTTTTTGAAAGCACTCGGTTTAATTTTTAATGTTAACACTTCAAAAATTGATTTAATAGGTGATGACGATTTGAAAAGTGTAGAAACTTTTAAACGAACCCCAAAAGCTGATTTGGAAATAAGATTAAGAGGAAAAGAAAAAATTAGAATAGAAATGCAATCAGGATTTACCGGAACAAACGACATCAAACAACATAAAGTTTTGGAAGCAAAGCGAGTTTTTCATGATAAAGGAATTCACACCTTGGTAATTCACTTTGATTTATACAATGGTCAAGTCGCATTTATCAAACTTGATGAAATTGAAGATGATAGCGTTAACTGGATAACTAGGCAACAGATGGAAGGGCAAACTGTTTTTAATATTGATCAAAATTATTTTGTTTGGAAAATAACAGAAAATCCTATCAAATACAAAAAAATAAATTTTGACTAACATTTATATCTTATGAAAAAGAAGTTAAAAGTCGTTGATTTATTTTGTGGAGTAGGTGGATTAAGTTATGGTTTTGCTCATGACGATAATTTTGAAATAGTCGTAGCAAACGAGATTTTGCCAAATATGGCAAAAGCATATTCACTAAATCATCCAACAGCAAAAGTTTATGCCGAGAACATAAAAGATTTTAATGCACAAAAAATTGAAAAGGATTTGAACATCAAAGCGAGTAAAATTGATATTATTGTTGGTGGACCACCTTGTCAAGCATATTCAACTGTTGGAAAAAGATTGATTGATGACCCAAGAGGAAAACTTTTTCAAGAATATTATCGAGTAATAAAAGAATTTAACCCCAAACTCTTTCTTTTTGAGAATGTGAGGGGGCTTTTGTCTATGCAGAATGGTGAATTGCTGAAAGTTATAATTTCACTTTTTAAATCACTCGGCTATAAGGTGCAATACAAACTTTTGAATGCTGCGGATTTCGGCACCCCCCAATTGAGAGAAAGAGTAATAATAATCGGTTCAAAATTAAAAAAAGATTTTCATTATCCACAGCCAACACACTATAATCCTGAAGAAAGGCCAGATTTATTTGCGAATAATTTAAAACCATATTTAACACTTGAAGAAGCAATAAATGATTTGCCTTTTATAAAATCGGGAGAAGAAAGTTTTGAGTACACCTCTGAGCCACAAAATGATTTTCAAACAATTATGCGAAAAAACGCACCATTAAAACTGATGGATCATAATTCACCAAACAATAATGAAAAATTGGTAAAAATAATGGAATTATTGCCAGATGGTGGGACTCCAGAAGATTTGCCAGAAAACTTGCGCCCAACATCAGGTTTCAAAAATACTTATTGTCGTCTTTGGTGGAAAAGACCAGCAACAACAATTACGAGAAATTTAAGTACACCATCATCATCAAGATGTATACATCCCAAAGCTCCAAGGCCATTAACGACAAGGGAAGGTGCGAGAATTCAGTGTTTTCCAGATAATTACCAATTTTACGGTTCAAGAGGTGACAAAAATTTACAAATTGGCAACGCTGTCCCAACATTTCTTTCAAACGCATTGGCAAAATCTATACTGGAAAATTTTAAGGCTAATAAACTAATATGAAAGACCGCGGACAAGTTTTACAAAAAATTATTGTTATTCTAGGGCCAACGGCTTCTGGGAAAAGTGACCTAGCTGTTAAGCTCGCCAAAAAGTTTGATGGGGAGATTATTTCCGCTGATTCAAGACAAGTTTATAAAGGTATGGATTTGGGAACTGGTAAAAATTAAAATCCAGCACTTGATACACTCAAAAAATATCTAAAGCTCTTAGAGTGAGTGTTGGTAATTTAATCGGATAATATGGAGTTAATCAGAGATTTTAAAAAATTAAACAAAAAAGATGTGGCCATTGCTGGTGGCAAGGGGGCTTCGCTTGGTGAAATGACCCAAGCAGGTATTTTAGTTCCGTCTGGTTTTGTTATTCTCTCAAACTCTTTTGAAAAATTTTTGGAGGAAACGGACCTAAATATTAAAATTGATTCTATTCTACATTCTGTTAATCATAATGAAATTCATACTGTTGAAAATGCTTCGGAAAAGATAAGAGAGTTGATATTAAATGCAGAAATCCCACAAAACATATCTGTTGATATCCAAAAATTTTTCAAAAAACTTGATTCAAAATTCGTTGCCGTTCGTTCAAGTGCAACCACCGAAGATAGTTCAACAGCGTCTTGGGCAGGCCAGCTTGAAAGCTATCTTAATACCACCAAAGTAAATTTATTGGAAAATATAAAAAAATGTTGGGCTTCATTATTCACTCCACGAGCTATTTTTTATCGTTTTGAAAAAGAATTGCATAAACAAAAAATTTCTGTTGCAGTTGTCGTTCAAAAAATGGTGGAAAGTGAAGTTTCCGGCATCGCTTTTTCTGTTCATCCAATAACACAAGACAAAAATCAACTTATCATCGAGGCAGGATTGGGACTTGGTGAGGCGATTGTTTCTGGGCAAATCACGCCGGATAGTTATGTTGTAGAAAAAAGACCGAGACGAATTATTAATAAGAACATCCATATCCAAATGAAAGGACTCTATCGTTCTGAAAATGGTGGTAACAGGTGGCGCGATATTCTAAAAGACCAAGGGAAAAAACAAGTTTTGTCTGACAAAGAAATTTTAGAACTTTCCAACATTATTATTCACATTGAAAATCACTACAACTTTCCTGTTGATATAGAATGGGCTAGAGAAGCAAATACTTTTTATGTCGTTCAAAGTAGGCCAATTACATCACTAAAACAAAACAAACAAAAAACAATCTATAAAAAATCTATGAATAGATCTATGTCTGTTATGGATTGTCAGTGTTGGTATCTAGGAGAAAAAATATCTTTGCCTAAAATTTCTAACCATGCCACATTTTTTGAGCCTATGTTTATATATCGTTCCACAAAGGGTACAAGTGTTTACTATAATCACACGGATATTGCACAAGACCCCGAATTTTTAGTTAATCATTTTAGTGCGAATGTAAAAAAATTCCATAATATCCTAGAACAATACGAGAATGATTGTAGTAAGATAATTAAGCTTTCAAAACGAAAACGATCTGCGGATTTTTCTGTGCTTTTTAATCTAATTGTTGATTTCTGGGGGAAATTAGCAGTTATAATGGTATCAGGAGAATCAAAAACAATTGATAGAGATTTATCAAAAGCATCTTACGAACTAAGAAAAAAATACGATGCTGTTTTATATCAAGCCGGTGAATCTTTACTGGAAATGGCAAGACAAAAAATTCCTCCCAATTATGCTAAGTGGGTAGAATTTTTGACTTTTAAAGAAATCAAATATAGACAGCTCCCAGAAATTAAAGAGTTAAAAAAAAGAATCCTTGGTTATGTGTTTTTTAAGGATAATTTGATTGTTGCGACAGATATTGAAAAATTTGCACAGGATCAAAATCTGAATATAATCGATGCAAAGTATGATGTAAAGACAAATAGTAAATTTGTAAAGATTAAAGGAAATAGTGCTTGCGCTGGAAAAGTGATAGGAACCGCCAAAATAGTTTTTGAATATACTCAACTAAAAAAGTTAAAAAGAGGAGATATTCTTATAACTTCCATGACTACCCCTGATTTTCTGCCAGCAATGAAACGCGCTATAGCATTTGTTACAGATGAAGGGGGGATTACATGCCATGCCGCCATCGTCTCAAGAGAAATGAAGAAACCCTGTATTATCGGAACAAAGATTGCCACCGAAGTTTTAAAAGATGGTGATAAAATTGAGGTTGATGCAAATAATGGAATTATAAAATTATTAAATTGATAAAGTGGCGCGCCATCTAACATTAACGCGCAAAGTTTAGAATGTTCCACAAAACAATTGTGTTTAGAAAAAAACAAAAAATTATTGTTATTCTAGGGCCAACGTCTTCTGGGAAAAGTGACCTAGCTGTTAAACTCGCCAAAAAGTTTGATGGGGAGATTATTTCCGCTGATTCAAGGCAAGTTTATAAAGGAATGGATCTGGGCACTGGAAAGATAAACAAAAAGAAAATGTGTAGGATTCAACATCATTTATTAGATATTGTGAGTCCAAAAAAACAATTTACTGTTGTTGATTTTAAAAAAATGGCAGAGAAAAAGATTAACGAAATTTTAAAAAGAAATAAGATACCTATAATCTGCGGTGGAACTGGATTTTATATTGATTCTGTTGTAAATAATGTTGATTTCCCTTTCGTAAGACCTAATAAGAAACTTAGAAAAGAATTAGAGAAAAAAAGTGCTGAAGAGTTATTCAAAATTTTAAAAAAATTGGACCCGGCCCGCGCTAAAAATATTGATTCAAAAAATAAAAGACGATTGATTCGCGCTATCGAAATAGCCAAGATGCAGATAAGCGCAGATAAAAAACCGCAGATTAACGCAGATAAAAATCATTATGGGTTTTTGCAGATTGGAATAAAAACTGGTAACAAAAAACTTAGAAAATTAATTCACAAACGACTTATAAAAAGAATAAAAAATGGGATGATAAATGAAGTTAAAAAACTTCACAAAAATGGTGTGAGTTGGAAAAGATTGGATGACTTTGGTCTTGAATATAGATTCGTTTCCCGCTATCTTCGTGGTTTGTTATCTAAAGATGAAATGATTGAACAATTGGAAACAAAAATCTGGCAATATTCTCGCCGTCAAAAAACATGGTTCAAAAGAGATAAAAGAATTAAGTGGTTTGAATTAGGAGATTATAAAAAAATAGATAGAGAAATACAAAAATTTTTAAGGTGAATAAAAATGTTCTTAAGAACATTTTTTATCCACCACGATGAAAAATACCTTGCCTTCTCTTCTATTTTTACACTTCCAGTCGCTATAGCGACTGGAAGTGTAAAAGGTAATTGAAAGAGAAGTTCAAAAATTTATTTTGAAATAGATTATGTTTTGCGGGTCCACGAGGATTTGAACCTCGGACGGTGGTTTTGGAGACCACTATTTTACCAACTAAACTATAGACCCTTATTAAAATAATACCATAAAAAAATAACTTAAAAACCTCTCCCAGAGGTTTTTAAGTTAGAGAATTTCAATTTAGAGCATTTGAATTTATTTTTTTGTTATACGCTCCAGACGGTCAACACGAGTTTCTAATAATTTGAACTCATCACGAGTAATTTGATTATGCCTAACTATTGATAATTCTTTTTTTACAATTCCCATATCATTTTCTACATTTTCAAGTTTGTTTTTTACAATTCCCATATCATTTTCTACATTTTCAAGTTTGTTTTTTACAATTCCCATATCATTTTCTACATTATCAAGTTTGTTTTTCACAATTCCCATATCATTTTCTACATTATCAAGTCTATTTTCAACATTATCAAGCCTAATCGTATGTCCGCTTACAATTTCTTTAACATCACCCAATACTTCTCCAAATACTTTGAATTGAGATCTTATATCTTCAAGAACAACCGTGTACCCATCGCGAGTTTGATTATTATTGGTAGTTACTTTTTTAGTTTTCTTTTTTGTCATGATTTTATAATATCACAATTTTTTATTATAAAAAAATATTATGGATTAAAATATTTTTTAAGAACTAAACAAAAAAAATAATTATGGATGAGAAAGCAATTTTGATTGCTTTCTCATTTACTTCTTACTTTCTTTATGGGGTGTATGCTTTTTATCCCATTTGCAGTATTTTTTAATTTCTATTTTCTTCTCGACCGTCTTTTTATTTTTTCTACTATAATAATTAACCCTTTTGCAAGAGGTACATTGAAGTTTTATAAGATTTTTCTGTGAAGCCATACCCAAAAAAGATACTATATTTTAACCCGAAACGCAAATGAGCTACCGCATCATAATTGGTACAATGTAATATTGAACCAATTGTGATTTTGCGGTAGCTCCACCCAGCACCTATTTTATTTTTGATTTTAAAGATATTACAGACAAAAGAAAATTTTTCTGAGCCTAAAAATAAAACGATAATTGACTATAAAATAGGTGCTGGATTTGTTATCCGTTTACCACATTTATATACCATCACAATTGATAATATATAAATGTGGACGGATAATAAAAAAACCGAGACAATTTAATGCCTCGGCTTATAAAAGAACTGCTAAAAATCCGTAAATATCAGAAGGGCCAAATTAACTTTCCACTCCCTACTGCTTTCAATGGGAACCTGATAATCCGCCAAAAGAGCGTATGTCGTTGAATATCTGTGAACATTTACCCTAATACCATTGTTTATAAATGATTTTTTTAATCCGTGAATATTAAAACCATTTTCTATACCTATATGGTATTCAAAATTTTTTATTCGAACACCAGTCATCGCGTTATAGGATAAAAAAGATTCATATTTATTTGACGACTCAATAAAAAATGAACCGTTGAAAAAGAATATCCCTTCATCTTTGTTATACCAATCCAGAGTAGAACCAAATCTCCTAAATTCCCTGGAGATTTGACCCCCAGTTGAGAATTGTACATGGTGGCTTGGAATTACATATAATCCAACTGATGCCTCCATCCATGGCCATTCTCTTTCCACGGATGGTTTAGTCCCATAGACCTGAGATGAACCCGTCAAATCAACAGAGATGGTTGCCACAGAAGATGCTTCGGCCACCAATTTAAAACCATTTGCATACTGCCCAAAAAACGGACCACCGATAAAATATCTTCTTGGTACAGCCCTTTTATCATACTCGTAGGGATATGGTTCTATCCCTGCGGCAGATGTTCTAAACCTACCGATTAAAATATTAACCGGAAGTTTAAGAACATTATTTATTTGGAAGTATATCTGTTTCAACCACCAACCGTGGCTAATTTCCAAATTTTTCTCACTTTGAATTTCTATATCACCATGAAATTCAAATTGATTATATCGCACACCGTAGAGCGCTCTGATATACCCGACTTTATCTTGAGCACCTGTAGAGTCCACCAGTACGGTACCCGAAACTATTGTTGATAAAGCGCCAAGATATCCTTTCCCCGATGAAGACAACATCATTTGTTTCTCCATTCCGTTGAGAAGAATTTTTCCTTCTTTTTCGTCTGTTGTTTGAGATAGTAATGTCTTATCCAGACAGAAAAAAAACAGAAAAAGAATAAACAAAATGCTTATTGCTCTTTTCATTTGAACATCCTTTTATTTGTTTGAGTTTTGTTATTTTAAAGAAAATTTATTCTATTGAGAAAATAGTATAAAACATTGAATTAGTCAATCCTTTTTTGAAAATCATTTTTCTATAATAAAAATAGCTATATTTAAAGCCGTGTTTTGATTTATTGTAAAAATCAAAGAAAACAAATAAAAAATGCGTGTAAAAAATTACATGCATTTTTTATTCATTTACCCTGTTAAATCTTGCGGAGCAGGAATTCGCTATGGGCGAATTATTTAACAGGGTAAGTTATTTAACAAGATAAACAATTGCTCCTTCTTTTGTCTTTTCAGATAATTTTATCGCAACATCGTCTCCTTTTTTTGCAGAATCTACACTTTTATGATCTATCTGCATTGAATCTATGGTTTCCTCAAATTCTGTATCTCCTTTTTTAATTTTTATTTTATCGCCTTTCTTTACAGAGCCATTTAATTTTATTACAGCGACATTTATCTTATCAAACCAGTGTGTGATTACACCTATTTCTTTTTCCATATCAAAATTTTTAAAATTCAATAATTTATTAAACGAGGTTGCCCATGTCGACCACAAGCATGGAAACCATATTAATGATACCAGATATAAAAACTAGTGTTAAGCAAGCAATTTTTCACATTTTATTTATTTGCCCCAGTAAAAACAAAAACAGAACATCAAGAGAATAATAGAAAAAGCCCAACGTCTTGTATTTATTTAATAAATAGCGTCAGGCCTATGATATACCAATCAATCCTTCATGTATCCCCATTTGAGATCCTTTGGTGGTTTGCCGAGTTTGCGCTTTAATTCCTTGAGTTTCTGTTTGCACTCATCCGGTATAACAAATCCACCAACATAGCCACGGCCATTGGAGTCCCAACGAGAATCGCTTTTGCTTTGGATCCACCAACTCCCTTTACGAAGTGGGTTGAAAAGTCCCATGGTTTACCTCTCTTTTTTCAGTTTTAAAACAATGTAATTATTCTGTTATTAATATACCACAGATAAATTAACTCTGCAAGCTCCTAAATCTGCTTTCTCTAATAACAAACAAAATAAAATGTATCTCAAAAAAGAGATGCATTTTATTTTGTGCGCCGAGTTGGACTCGAACCAACGATGCCCTAAGGGCGGCGGATTTACAGTCCGCTGGAATAGCCACTATCCGATCGGCGCAATTTTAATTTTAAAATCGGTTATTATAATAACAAAAAATAGAAAAGATTGCTAACAAAAATTTTAAAAACAAAAATATTGTGGATTCAAATGCTCAGAAATTTATGAATAAAACCTGGCACTTTTCTTTTAAGGCTCAGGGTTATGATTTAAAACCTAGCACTTTTCTTTGAAAGCTCAGGGTTATGATTTAAAACCTAGCACTTTTCTTTGAAAGCTCGTTTAGAGCTTTCAAAGTTAGAGCTTTCAAAGTCAGAGTTTTAAAAGTTAGAGCTTTTTAATTCAAACTTTAACTTTTTTTCTACCCTCCTTTACTTTTGCAATTTTTTTCTTTGGAGAATTTTTTTTCTCTTGTTTAACATCAAAAATTAATTCATTTTTTTCGTCAATATTAACAGTAACTATTCCACCTTCTGAAACACCTTTTGAAACCATTATATTAGCCATAGGGGTCAAAATTTTGCTTTGTATCAATCTCTTAAGTGGTCTCGCGCCATATTGTGGGCTATAACCCTCTTTAGCAATAAAAGATAAAACATCCGGTTTAATTTCAATATTTATATTTTTTTCAAATAATCTTTTCTGAATCATGCCGATTTGAATATTAACAATCTCCTTCACTGCTTCCCTGCTTAGAACATTGAACACGATTATTTCATCCAATCTATTCAAAAATTCTGGTCTGAAATAATCTTTTAATGAATTTGTTACCCTATTTTTTGCATCTTCATACTTCTCACCATCTCCTTCATTATTGAATCCTATGGTCTGCATTTTATCTATAAATTCACTACCGATGTTTGATGTCAAAATAATAACTGTGTTTTTAAAATTAACTACCCTCCCCTTTGAATCAGTCAACCGCCCATTATCAAGAACTTGTAAAAGAATATTAAATACCTCCGGGTGCGCTTTTTCTATCTCATCAAATAAAATAACCGAATATGGCCTGTGTCTGACCAATTCTGTCAAAATCCCACCCTCTTCATAGCCAACATATCCTGCTGGCGAACCTATCATTTTTGAAATAGAGTGTCTCTCCATAAATTCAGACATATCTACACGAATAAGCGCCCTATCGTCATTAAACAAAAACTTGGCAAGAGTTTTTGTAAGTTCCGTTTTACCAACACCTGTAGGACCGAGAAACATAAAAGAGCCAATCGGCTTTTCGGGGTCAGAAATCCCAACACGGGATCTTTTTATTGCATCTGTAATTTTTTTAACTGCTTCGTCTTGACCAATAACACTCTTCTTGAGTTCTTCCCCCATTCTTGATAACTTTTGGACCTCACCTTCAAGCATTTTTGTAACAGGGATACCTGTCCATTTTGAGACAACCTCGGCTATGTCAGATTCAACAACTTCTTCTCTAAGAATTCTTCTTGAGCTTTGTAATTTTTTTAATTTTTTTGTTTTTGTTTCAAGTTTTTTTTCTAAAAGAGGAATCTCTCCGTATCTTATTTCTGCTACCCGAGAAAGGTCTGACAAAATTTCTGCATTATCTGCGCTAATTCTTAGTTTTTCAAGATCTTTTTTAATCTCTTTTATTTCAGAGTATGTGTCTTTTTCTCCAATCCATTTTAATTCAAGTTCTGAAGTTTTTTCTCTTAAATCGGCAATTTCTTTTTCAATTTCTCTAACTCGTTCTTTTGCTTTTTTACCGCTTGAAGAGCCCCCGGTTTCTTTTTTAAGGGCCTGCTTTTCTATCTCCAAACGAAGTATTTTTCTGTGAGTTTCTTCAAGAATTGGCGGTTTATTTTCTAAAGACATTTTAAGTGAAGAACACGCTTCGTCTATAAGGTCAACAGCTTTGTCTGGCATAAATCTATCACTTATATATCTACTACTTAAATTAACAGCAGAAACTATTGATTCGTCTAAAATTTTGACTCCATGAAAAATTTCATATTTTTCTTTTAAACCACGGAGTATCGCAATTGCATCTTCAAGAGATGGTTCCTGAACATGGACGGGCTGAAATCTTCTGGTTAACGCCGGATCTTTTTCTATATATTTTTGATATTCTTTTAATGTTGTTGCGCCAACAGCCCTTAATTCTCCATGAGAAAGCGCGGGTTTTAACATATTTGAAGCATCCGTAGCTCCTTCGGCCGCGCCAGCGCCAACAATTGTATGGATTTCATCAATGAATAATATTATTTTACCCTTGGATTTTTCAATATCTTTTATTATTCCTTTTAATCTTTCTTCAAATTCACCCCTGTATTTTGTCCCAGCGATAAGCGAACCCAAATCTAGAGAAACAATATCCTTGTCTTTTAACGACTCCGGGACATCTCCGCTACTCATTCTTTGCGCGAGACCTTCAACAATTGCAGTTTTTCCGACTCCCGCTTCGCCTATCAAAATAGGATTGTTTTTCGTTCTTCTAGATAATATCTGAATTATTCTATTTATTTCTCTATCTCTTCCAATAACAGGGTCAAGCTTATTTTCCGACGCAAGCTTGGTTAAACTTCTTGTATATTTACCGATATATCTTAATTTTTTAGGAGTTTCAATTTCTTTATCTTTATTATTTCTTATTTCATCAAGCGCCTTTAAAACCATTTCTTGTGTTATTTTAAAACGCGACAGAACGGTTTTAGCAGAACTTTCAACACTAAACATTGAAAGAAAAATGTGTTCTGTAGAAACAAATTCATCATTTAATCTTTGAGCAACCTTAGATGATTCCTCAAGAATTCTCGCAAACTCGGGCGTCAAATACATTTGATATGAAGGCGATAAAACGGTTGAACTTTCTGGTCTATCAAGCATTTCAATAACAGAATCTGTTAGTAATACTATATCAATATCTAAAATTTCCAGTATTGAAAAAACCATACTTTCTTCTTGCAAAATTAAAGCAGCTAAAAGATGCGCGGGATTAACACTGTTTTGACCACGCTCAATTGCAAGCTCGTGAGCTCTTTTGATTGCTTCTTTTCCTTTTGTTGTAAAATTATGAAATGGTGGCATAAAATAAAATTAAATCTCAAATCTTAAATCTTAAATCTTAAATCTTTTAAAAAAAGATACACTAAATTAAATATAATATCTCCCCGAAGTATAAATTCTGCGAATTTAACTACGGGGCAAGAATATTTAAAATCTAAAATTTGATGTCCAAAAAATTTAAGAGAGAGGTATTGTACAATAATTTCTAATCATAGTCAATTTTACTTTTTAACCTGACTCTTAGCGCTTTCCGCCGTAAAAAGTTTTATTTGTTCATTTATATTATCAGATGGAATCAAAATAAATTTATCTTTTGATATCACATTTAGAGCAATAACTTCCCCAAATGAATTCAAAATCGGGACTCCCCCAATTCGTAAGGGTTGAATTGTCGTCTGTATTTCTATCGTTTTGTTTTTTATAGTTTCACTCTGTATGTCCTTAGTTTTATCTGGATTTTCTTTTTCTGCAACTCTATCTTGGATAATACTAGAAACAATACCAACTGAAACTATATCTCTACTTTCCCCGCTTATTGCTACAACAGATTGCCCAAGTTTTAGATTTTTTGATTCAGACAAAATTATGGGATTAAAAATATACTTTTCATTACTTTTCTGATCTGTAATTATATTCGCCAGATTGATACTTTCACCATATGATACAATCTCCATATCAAAAATTCTGTTATCATATGTGGAAACAATATACTTTTTCCAGTTAAAAAGACCCACACTATTTGTTGCCATCATTCCATCAGCTGATATAACAGTTCCTATACCAACAAAATCACCGAGTATATTATTATTTTCTTTCTTTAAATCACTCTCAGGCTGTTTCTGTGGTTTTTCATATATTCTAACAATACTTTTAGACCCATTTTCTATTGATTTTGTTATTAAATCCTCCTCTTTCACAACAACGGTCTTTTCTTTCATAACTATAGACGCCCCCTGTTTGTCAGGAACTACTTTTTCAATTGTTCTTTCCAATATTCTGTTAACTATTTGAGTAGTCCCCGGCGGGGTCTGCCCCAAAAGAGTAACAGTCACTATCCCGGTTGCAATAGAAGTAACAAAGCTCACAAGTAGAGTAAGAAGTATAATCTGTTGTTTTGTTAGTTCTTCAAGTTTCATTAGCTCATTGTATTTTATTATTTAAAAAATATCAAGCCCTTTCTGGATTTATACAAATTTCTTAAGCTTTTCTATAACATAATCTAAATCCCTTTTTGTGGTTTCTTTTCCTAAGGAAAATCTTATACCTCCCATTTTTACCCTGTCTTTATTTATCGCGTTTAAAACATATGAATCTTTGTTTTTGTCATTTAAACAAGCACTTTTTGTTGAACAAAAAACTCCAATTTCATCAAGTTGGACTGCTAAAAATTCGTGGTCCGTATTTTCAAAAGAGATATTTATATTATTTGGCACTCTTTGTTTACGACTTCCATTTAATTTTGAATTGGGAATACTTTTTAAAATTTCATCTATAAAATAATTTTGTAATTTTAAAATTTTTTGAGAATATATTTCTCTTTCTTTTTGAGAAATTTCAAGTGCCTTTGAAAAGCCAACTATAAGTGGAATGTTTTCTGTCCCCGCTCTTAATCCGTGTTCTTGTTTACCTCCAAAAGAAATCGGTTGTATAAGAACTTCTTTTTTCAAAAATAAAACCCCGACACCTTTTGGTCCATAAATCTTTTGTCCATCTATTGTTAACATATCAACTCCCAACTTTTTCACATCTAAATCTAAAAACAAAGGCGCCTGGCTTGCGTCTGTATGAAAAATTGGAAATTCTAAATTTTTATTTTGAGAAGAAAACACGGCTAAATTATTTGAGATTTTTTTATGTTTTCTCAAAATTTTCGCGATTTCTTCTATTGGTTGTATTGTCCCGATTTCATTATTTACAAACATTATTGAAATTAATAAAGTTCTTTCTTTAATTTTTTCTTTAATTTCTTTTAAATCAACGACCCCATTTTTATCAACTTTTATATATGAAACTCCAAGACCTTCTTTTTCTAAATATTTAAATGTCCCCAAAACAGATGAATGTTCTATTTCGCTTGTTATAGCGTGATACCCGTTAAGTGTCCCCGTCTTGCTTTTTATAAAATTAAAAAAACCTAAAATAGCTAAATTGTTTGATTCTGTGCCACCGGATGTAAAAATAATTTCTTTCGCATTAGTATTCAAAATTTTAGCAACACTTTCCCGCGCTTGCTCAAGAGCATTTTTTGCTTCCCTACCAGATTTATGTTTTTCTCCAGCATTACCAAAACTATTGCTCCAATAGGGTCTCATCGCTTCAAAAACTTTCTCACTCACAGGCGTTGATGAAACATAATCTAAATATATTTCTTTTTCTTTTTTTCCAAAAAATTTCATAAAAGTATCATACCAAGGTTTAACCTTGACATTTTTTTCAAAATTAATGTGTTATCAAAATAACATACAAATATGCGACTTAACAATAACAACAAAATCTATTCTCTTATTCTCACGAATAAGAGAATAGTTTTAGAATAAAAAAGCACGCTCGTGAAAGCGTGCGAAATCCATTAACGGATTTATTTATAGCGGACGCGTTTTATTTTTTTTTGTAATTGTGATAGTATCCACACCGGCAATCGGAATTTCATAAACTATTTTAGGAAATTTTCCGTCCGATAGAACAAGCAAAAGAAAATTTTGGTTATTTTTTTTAGCTAATACTATATAATCAAAAAAATGGGGTAGCACACTACTTTCCTCCAAAAAATATGCTGAAGTTACAGAGGGAGGTTCTGTTTTCACAATAATAATTTTAGTAACATTATTAAAACCATTACCGTTCAAAAACACCCTGATCTCATCCGCATTTTGATCAGGTGCGCTGCCACAAGACCAAAACAGAAAAACCGAAGAAATTAATAAAACGAGAAAAACAACTAGTTTTTTCATTTGAAATACTCCTTTTTGTAAATGAACTTAGGATTGAACTATTTATTGTATTATATACCTATTTAAATTTATTGTCAACTCAGCACTTATTTTTTGTAAAAAATAAGTGCTGAGTTAAAAGTTTTTGTTTGGCTGAAATGACACCCTACCCCCGCGATAGCGGGGATAGGGTGTCATTTTGTCTTTATTAATTTTTTAGTAACCGAGTTACTAAATTCTTGTTTTTATGATTTGGTAATTTAGTGATTTAGTGATTTAGTGATTCTGTGGTACTATTGTAAATACTAAGCACAATTGTGCTTATTTTATTTTATGTCGAAACAGGAACAAAAAAACATAACCGAACGCCCCCCCGTTATCGTTGTAATGGGCCATGTTGACCACGGAAAATCCGCGCTTCTTGATTATATAAGAAAGACAAATATTGTTGATTCAGAGGCCGGCGGTATAACCCAACACATTTCCGCGTACGAAGTAATACACAAAAATAAAGATGGGGTTGAAAAGAAAATTACTTTTTTGGATACCCCCGGTCATGAAGCATTTTCTGCAATGCGCAAAAGAGGCGCAAATGTGGCAGATGTGGCGATTCTTGTTATATCAGCAGAGGATGGAGTAAAAAAACAAACCCTTGAAGCATATGAGGCAATAAAAGAAGCAAAAATACCTTTCGTTGTTGCTATAAATAAGACCGACAAGCCAGAGGCAAATATTGATAAAACTATTTCAGATTTAATTGAAAACGCTATATATCTTGAAGGATATGGTGGTGACATACCATTTGTACCAATTTCAGCAAAAACGGGTAAGGATGTAGATAAATTACTAGATATAATACTTTTGGTTGCAGAACTGTCTGAATTGAAAGGAGATATAACAAAAAATGCTGAAGGGATTGTGATTGAAACAAATGTTGACCCTAAAAAGGGAATATCAGCAACTTTAATAATAAAAGATGGAAAAATAAAAAATGGTATGAGTGTGGTTGTTGGAGAAAGTGTGGCACCTGTCCGTATGATGGAAAATTTTTCTGGTAATAAAATTACCGAAGCAAGTTTCTCTTCCCCAATAAAAATAACAGGTTTTAATCAAGCCCCCGAGATTGGTTCTTTGTTTAAAACATTCAAATCTAAAAAGGATGTTGAGAAATACAATGTTGAACAAAAAAAAGTTACCCGTGTAAAGAATAATATACTACATGAACAAAACGGAAATAGAATATTAATTCCAATTGTCATAAAAGGCGATGTATTCGGGAGCGTGGAGGCAATAAAATATGAAGCAGAGAAATTGGCGAATGAAAAAGTTTGTATCAGATTTGTACAAACAGGTATCGGCTCAATATCTGAAAATGATGTTAAAAATGTTGGCGGTAATAAAAATATATTGGTTGTGGGTTTTAATGTAGATATTGAAGACCAGGCAAACCAAATAGCCGAAAGAATGGGAATTAAAATAAAAACTTTTAGTATAATATACGAGTTAACAGATTGGTTAAAAAGTGAAATAGAAAAGGCAACTCCCCAAATAAATATTGAAGAAATAGTTGGTGTGGCAAAAGTGTTAAGAATATTTAGTAAAAATAAAGACAAACAAATAATCGGCGGGCGTGCTGATGAAGGAATAATAAAAGTTAAGAGTAATGTAAAAATTTTGAGAAGAGATGAAGAAATTGGAACTGGAATTGTTTTAGAATTGCAATTAAATAAAATGGAAGTGAAAGAAGCTTCTGTTGGAGATGAATTTGGTGCTAGAATAGAGTCAAAGATTACAATAGCTCAGGGAGATAAAATAAAAGCTTTCAGTGTTATTAAAAAATGACATTAAGACAAGAAAAAGTAAAAAGTTTGATTAAAGAACTTTCCGCAGAGTTTATACAAGAACAATCAAGTACAAAATCAATGATAACGGTTACAGATTGTAATATTTCTAATAATTTAAAAAAATCTACAATTTTTATAACTACCTTTCCTGCTGAAAACGAACTTGAAGCAATAAATTTTCTTAAAAGAAAACGTGGAGAATTTAGAGAATTTATTAAAACAAAAATGAAGTTTATGAGAAGTGTTCCCTTCTTTGATTTTGAAATAGATAAAGGTGAGAAAAATAGACAAAGAATTGATGAGATTTCAAATGAGATATAGAATATGGTGGGTTTGAGAAAATACCCAAAGGCCGCGTAGCCAAGTTCTGCCTACGGCAGACAAGGGTAAGGCGAGAGTCTGTCCTCCCTACGGGGGATCTCTGTGCCTTCGGCACATCTCCCGCAGGAATGACCGAAGGGAGACAAAACTTTTTATTTTTGAATAAAATATAGTTATGAAATATTTTGTATATTTTTTGAAAAGTTTAAAAAATAATAATATGTACAATTGGTAGCACATCTAATATAAATAAAAGATTGAAACAACATAACTCAGGAAAAGTAAAATCAACAAAAGCATATAAACCATGGATATTGTTAGATTATAAAAAATTTAATTCACGATCTGAGGCAATGATTACGGAGAAATTTTATAAAACAGGACAACGAAAAAAATTTTAAAAAATAAATATTGATATAATGGCCAGATGGCGAAGTGGTAACGCAGCGGTCTGCAAAACCGCTATACAGGGGTTCGATTCCCCTTCTGGCCTCTCTTTGAAAATTTGCCCGGGTGGTGGAACTGGTATACACGCAAGACTTAAAATTTTGTGGCCTATGGCCATGCGGGTTCGATTCCCGCCCCGGGCACAGAGTGATTGAGGAGAAAGCAAATTTATTTGCTTTCGTCGGGAATCGAATGATTTTTTATGTCGAGCGTAAGCGAGACGAAAAATCACGGGTGAGCGAAGCGAAATTCCCGCCCCGGGCACAAGGTGATTGGGGAGAAAGCAAATTTCTACCTTCGGCAGATAGGTATTTGCTTTCGTCGGGAATCGAATGATTTTTTATGTCGAGCTTGTGAGACAAAAAATCACGGGTGAGCGAAGCGAAATTCCCGCCCCGGGCACAAGGTGATTGGGGAGAAAGCAAATTTATTATATCCGCCCGTAGCTTAGCTGGCCCCACACTAAAAAGTTCCAACTACAAAATAAAAATTGTGTCCTTTATCCGCCCGTAGCTCAGTTGGTAGAGCAGTTGCCTCTTAAGCAAACGGTCGTAGGTTCAAATCCTACCGGGCGGACACGAAGTAAACGCATGAGAAAGCAAATTTATTTGCTTTCGTGTAGGATTTGAAAGGAATTTCGTTATTGAGTCCGAGCTTTTTGCGAGGACGAAATCGAAATTCACCTGCGCCCGTGGGGCGAAACATCCTACCGGGCGGACACGAAGTGAACGCATGAGAAAGCAAATTTCTACCTTCGGCAGACAGGTATTTGCTCGCGAGAGAGGACTTGAAAGGAATTTCGTTATTGAGTCCGAGCTTTGCGAGGACGAAATCGAAATTCAC
>JAHIHZ010000027.1 GCA_018899555.1 Patescibacteria group bacterium | reverse complement strand
GTGGATGAAAAATGTCCTTGGGGACATTTTTCATTTATAATTAAACGATGTTTGATTATATAGACATTCACTCGCACTTGAATTTTCCAGATTTTGATAAAGACAGGGGAGATGTAATTAAAAAAATGACTGATGAGAAAATCGGAACTATTTGTGTTGGGGCTGATTTAAAAACATCAAGAGAGTGTGTTGAGCTCGCAAATAAATATAAAAATATCTGGGCCACCATAGGCGTACACCCAAATGATGGTATGGAAGATTTTAATAAAAGAGATTATTTAAAATTAGTAGAAAATAAAAAAGTTGTAGGGATAGGGGAATGCGGATTAGATTATTTCAGAATAAAAGAAGAACTAGAAATTGAAAAGAAAAGGCAGAAAATTTTATTTGAGAAACAAATTCAATTTGCAATTCAAAATAATTTACCTCTCATGATTCATTGCAGGGACTTGCCTCATCGAAGTTTTACGGAGGCGGGTGCTTACGAAGATATTTTAGAGATATTAAATTTTTATAAAAAAGGAAATCCCGAATTAAAAGGCAATGTCCATTTTTTTATTGGCGACAAAGAAATAGCTAAAAAATTTATTGATATTGATTTTACAATTTCATTTTCCGGTGTAATAACATTTGCAAATAATTATAATGAAACGATTAAATATGTACCAATCAATAAAATTATGGCAGACACGGATTCCCCATTTGTTGCGCCCGCGCCCTTTAGAGGAAAAAGAAATAAACCGTTATATATAAAAGAAATAGTGAAAAAGATAGCAGAGATTAAAAATTTGGATATTGAAATTATAAAAAAACAAATGGTCCAAAACGCTATAAGTGTATTTTCTCTGGGAAGTCATTGATTTATTGTTTTCCCCGCCTGCCATCGCCTAATGCATAATTATATGGTTATATAAATAATATTGGCAATATGTCTCATTATTCAAATTACCATCATTATCTCTCTGGCATTGGCGGGCAGGTTGTTTTCTTGTTTTCTTGTTTATTGCCTACGACAATAAATTATGTTATTCTCTAACCCATGAGAAAAAGCGAAAATAAACTGACAGAGATGGATGAAATACTAGAAACAAATCAAGAAAAGGACAAAAATCTTGATGAAAAAGAAGGAAGAGTATATGAACTTGGTTTTTTGTTAGACCCAGCCATTTCCGAAGACAAATTAGACGAAGAATTCTCTTTAATTAAAAAAGTCATTGAAAATAATAAGGGCTCTTTTATTTCTGAAGAATGGCCAAAGATTAAAAAACTTGAATATACGATTTTTAAGGCTTCTCACGACGGAAAAAAAAGATACGACACTGCTTATTTTTCTTGGATAAAATTTGAAACAACGCCGCTATTAGTGGACAAAATATATGAAGAAATCAAAAAGAACGAAAAAATTATAAGGTTTATAATTATAAAAACAGTTAAAAAAGATACATTAGCGGTTATTAGGAAACCCGTAATAAGAAAAAAGAGAAAAGTAATAGAAAAGAAAGAACAAGATTCCGGGATTTCAAAAGAAGAACTAGATAAGACAATAGATGAATTAGTTATTAATTAATTTAAATTCACCCCGTGGAGTAATTAATTGGGGTTTGGAAAAAAAATAAAAAATAAAAAATATTAAAAAGTTCGAAAATTATCAATTTTAATCGGAATTATTATTCCACAGGGTAAATATGTATTTCAACAGAGCAATTATAATAGGAAATTTAACAAGAGATCCAGAGATGAAGGCGCTTCCTTCTGGGATATCTGTTACAACTTTTTCTATTGCGACAAATAGAGTTTGGAAAGACAAAGAGGGCAAACAACAGGAAAGCACTGATTATCATAATGTTGTTGTTTTTGGCAGGCAGGCAGAAACGGTTGCTAAATATTTAAAAAAAGGAAGCTTAGCGCTTGTTGAAGGCAGAATGCAAACAAGAAGTTGGGATGCGCAGGATGGTTCTAAAAAATATAGAACGGAAATAGTTGCAGATAGAATACAGTTTGGACCAAAATCTGCAGGCAATTCGTCCTTCGCTCAAAAACCTGAGGCCACTGAGGCGAAACAGGGAAATATTAAAGAGGAAATAGACACAATTCAATATCCAGATGACGAAATAAATCCGGATGATATACCATTCTAACTTTAAAAGCTCTAAACGAGCTTTTAAAGCCATAATTAATTATATATAAATATGAATTCTCCACACTAATCTTAATTTCGTTTGAAACAGATTAGTCTATAAAAATAGAGCAGGTGGTGGATTTTGGGATATAAAAAAAGAAACAAACAAGGTCAATATTATTAAAATTAAGATTAGTGTAGGGATGAATCAATGCTATTTTTCAAAAAACAATATTAAGTATATAGATTATAAAAACACAGAACTTTTAAAAAAGTTTCTTGATACTCATGCGAGAATAGTTTCTCATAAAAAATCAGGGGTTTGTACTAAACATCAAAGGGAACTTTCCAATGCAATTAAAAGAGCAAGATTTTTAGCACTATTGCCGTATATAGCTAAATGAAAAATGCCCATAATGGCATTTTTCATCCCTTTTTATTTTTTTTAAAAAAATGCCCATAATGGCATTTTTCATCCCTTT
>JAHIHZ010000026.1 GCA_018899555.1 Patescibacteria group bacterium | reverse complement strand
TTAAAAACCTCTGACTTCAAAAGCTCTAACTTTAAAATCTCTGAATGAGATTTTAAAGAATCGTGTAAGCTTTAATCCTCTTTTGAGCTTTTGAAGAAAAGTGCTAGGTTTTAAATCATAATCTTGAGGTTTTTAAGAGTAATGTTAGGTTTTTGATTCATATTTCCGAGCTTTTAAAGAGTAGTGCTGGATTTTAATCCTACCTTGAGAGTTTTGGTTCGTAATTTTTTTGTTCCTTAATTATATTGACTTTTTATAGTAAAGGAGTAGTATTTATATTGCCCTGCGGGGCGTTTTTTTAACCTTAAATAAGATGAGATAAATCCCATAGTAGAATTTCGAATCATTAATTTGTTTTTCTCGGGGTCAGGTTTTAGAATAATGTATTAGTCGTTTAATAACAGAGTTTTAAATTGTTTTTTAAAATTAATAAAAACAATTTGAAATTTCACTACAGGATGAAACCAGTTGAATATTTAAAAAGTATAAAAACAGAGCTTAAACATGTAAGTTGGCCAACAAAGAAACAGGCAATGGCTTTCTCTGTTATTGTTGTTGTGATATCTGTTGCTACTTCATTATACTTAGGTTTTTTTGATTTTATATTTTCAAAAATCTTAGAATTCTTTGTCTTATAATTTATTTTTGTTTTTTAGCTTTTTTGTTTTTTAGCTTTCTTGAACAAATATGTCCAAACAATATACAGACGGAAAAAGACATTGGTATGCTATTCATACTTATGCTGGCTATGAAAACGCTGTTATAAGAAATTTAAAACAACGCGTTGAATCTCTTGGTATGGAAGACAAAATTTTTGATGTTATGGTTCCGATAAAAAAAGTTGTAAAAATAAAAAGAAATAAAAGAATAGAAGAAGAAGAAAAAGTTTATCCGGGTTATGTTTTAGTTGATATGATTGTTAATGATGATTCTTGGTATGTTGTCAGAAATACACCGAGAGTAACGGGCTTTGTCGGAACAGGAGTTCATCCAACCCCATTGGACGAAAAAGAGATAAGTGAATTATTTGATAAAATGTCTTCAGATAAAGTGGAACATAATATTGATTTGCAAACAGGCGATGCGGTTGTTATTGTGGACGGACCATTCAAAGATTTGGAAGGCAAAATAGGTGAAATAGATAGAAATAAAGGCAAGATAAAAGTTTTGATTCCAATGTTTGGCAGGGAAACACCGGTTGAGTTGGACTTTTTACAGGTAAAAAGGATATAGAAAATAAAATCTTAAATTACAAGCACCAAATTACAAACAAATTCTAATTATCAAAATACAAAATTCCAAAGATTTAGAATATTAGAATTTAGACATTTTTTGTGATTTGGAATTTGTGGTTTGGGATTTATTAATTTAATGAAATTAAATTAATTGTTATGGCCAAAAAAATAATAAAAAAAATAAAGTTACAAATTCCGGCAGGAAAAGCAACTCCCGCGCCTCCGGTTGGACCCGCGCTTGGACAGGTAGGAATTCCAATAGGGGATTTTGTAAATAAATTTAATGATGCAACAAAGGGAATGTTGGGGGACATAATACCAACCGATATTACAGTTTATGAAGATAGAAGTTTTACTTTTGTTTTAAAAACTCCACCAGCGTCAAGTTTAATACTGAAGGCAGTTGGTGTTGAAAAAGGTTCTGGGAAAAATCTTGTAAGCAAGGCAGGTAAAATTACAAAGGCGCAAATAAAAGAAATCGCAGAAAAGAAAATGAAAGATCTAAACGCAGGCGACATTGAAGCAGCGATGAAAATTATTGAAGGCACCGCTCGTAGTATGGGTATAGAAGTTAAATGAAAAATGTCCCCAAGGACATTTTTCATCCACAATTTTTTGTTTTTTGGGAAAATGTCCCCAAGGACATTTTTCATCCACAATTTTTTGTTTTTTGGGAAAATGTCCCTAAGGACATTTTTCATCCACACTTAAAAAGCCCTAAATGGGCTTTTTAAGAGTAGTGTCAGGTTTTAGTCCACATATTTTTTGTTTTTTGGAAAGATGTCCCTAAGGACATTTTTCATCCACAATTTTTTTAAATAAAAAAACAGGGACATTGCGTCCTGCTTTTTTTATTTTTATTTATAGTATAAGATAAGATTTCTATATGAAGAAAGATAAAGTTTCAAGTTTAATAAAAAAGGAAGAAAAGAGACAGAAGAAAGTAATAAATTTAATTCCTTCAGAAAATTATGTTTCACCGGCGGTTTTAAAAGCTCTTGGTTCTGTTTTCACAAATAAATATTCAGAGGGATATCCCGGCTCTCGTTATTATAGTGGGCAGGGAAATATGGATGACGCAGAAAATCTCACGATTAGCTTGGCGTGCAAAATTTTTAAATGTAAATATGCGAATGTTCAGCCATTGTCTGGTGCCATGGCAAATTGGGCTGTTTATTTTGGTTTACTTAAGCCGGGTGATAAAATTTTAGCAATGGATTTATCACACGGCGGACATTTAACTCATGGTCATTCGGCAACACACATTTCAAAAATTTTTAAATTTATTTTTTATATCACGGATGAAAAAACAGGGAAAATTGATTTCAAAAAATTAGAAAAAACTGCACTTAAAGAAAAACCAAAAATGATTTTGGCTGGCTTTTCTTCTTATACGCGGAGTTTGGATTGGAAGAAATTTGCCGGCCTCGCGCGCGAGGCCGGAGCAATTTCTGTCGCAGATATTTCACATATTGCCGGGCTTGTTGCGGGTGGTGTTTTAGAAAATCCTTTCAACGCCGGTTTTGATGTAATTACTACGACGACACATAAAACACTTCGTGGGCCTCGCGGCGGAATGATTTTGATTCGTGATAACAAATTACTCGCGGAGAAAATAAATAAGTCAGTTTTTCCGGGACTTCAAGGTGGTCCGCACATGAATAATATTCTTGCAAAAGCGGTTTGTTTTGAGGAAGTTTTGTCGCCGAGTTTCAAAAAATACGCCAGGCAAATCTTGAAAAACACTAAGGCGATGGAAAAGGTTTTCAGACAAAATAATGTTGAAATGGTTTTTGGCGGGACAGACAACCACATGATTTTAATAGACACAACAAAAAATTTTGGAATAAGCGGCGAGGAAGCGCAGGGGATTTTGGAAAAGTCAGGAATAAATGTAAATAAAAATGTAATTCCAAATGACACACGAAAACCAGCGGATCCCTCCGGGATCCGCATAGGCACACCCGCAGTCACGACTCGCGGATTTAAAGAAAAAGATTGCGAACGAACCGCTCGCAAAATTATAACTTTACTTGTCTCCCGACGGGAGGCAAATAAAAGTACAAAAATAGAGCTTTAAATGGACTCATATTTACACGGTGATTGCTCTACTTAGTGGCGGAGCCACCAAGTTTAATGCATTCTTTCATTTTTACACCTCCTGTCGCTATAGCGACGGGAGGTGTAAAAGAAGTTATCCACTAAAAATGGGAAATTTATTTGATAATAAGTTCAATGATTAGTAAAATTTATTGATTAATACTTTTTAAATTCACCCCGTTAAATCCTGCTTCGCCCGCACGGGCAAAGCATGTCCGCCTATGACGGAATTTAACAGGGTAAACCCCGTGGAATATGATGCTTTGGCATCATAAAACCCAAAAGGTTTTATTTCACAGGGTAAACCCCGTGAAAGGGGTAAACAAAATATGGACAAAGACAAAAAGTTTTTTATTATTTTTGGAATACTTGTGATTATTATCGCGTCAGGACTTATTTTCTATTATTTTATGACAAAAGAAAGCAGTAAAGAATTTGTTGTGAGGGATAAAGATAGTTTTAAATCAGGGCAGGATTATTTAAATTATCTTGAACAATACAAACAAGCGCAAAGTAAGGATACTTACGGAGGTAAAACGCCCGAAGAAACTTTGCAATTATTTATAGATGCTCTTAAAAAAGGAGATACAGAACTTGCTTCAAAGTATTTTATTTTAAGTAAGCAGGGGGAGATGGAAAATGACTTGAAACAGGGAATAGAAAGTGGGGGAATTGCCAGATTGATTGATTATTATTCTAATGGAGAGATAGGAAAAACTCACATAGATTCTTTAAATATTTATAGATTTAGAATTTTGAAAGAAAAAGATCAGCCTGGGTTTAGGTTAGATTTAATTCTAAACGAATCAACCAATGTATGGAAAATAGAAAGTTTGTAATTCTGATAATTATATTTTTAATAAACTTCGTTTTTTCAAACGAAGTTTATTCATATGGGACGGAAACACATAGAGCTATAACAAAAGAAGCAATAGAATTCTATAATGAATTTAATACAAGAGAAATATCTCAAAAGGAAAAAGAAATAATTATGTTAGGAAGTAAGGAAGAAGACAGGCCTATTTATAGAACAGTAAATCATTTTTATGACCCGATATATGACAGGGGACTATCAGGCATATTTCTTCCAGCATATAATTGGGCAGAGAATACAAATGCTCAAGCAATGTATAGTCCGCAATACGCTCTTTTATCTAAATTGTTATCTTTGTATAGTTCAAATTCAGATTATTCTTTTGACAGAGCTGTTTATGAATATGTCTGGGGGAACAAAGAAAGAGGACTTGAAACTCTTGGCCACATTCTTCATCTGATTGAAGATATGTCTGTTCCGGCACACACGAGAGACGACCAACACATAAACGGAGATTACTACGAAACATACGCAAGAAAATATGATGTAAATACAATAAATGATATTTCAGAAGAATTAATAAAAAATAAAGAAAGACAAAAACAATTTCCATCACTTTTTGATTTCTTTTTTAGTATAGCTAATTATTCAAATAATAATTTCTTTAGTGGAAATACTATAAGCAACAATAAATATGTTGAACCCAAAATAGAATTTGAAAAGAAAGATTTAGATAGTGGAATTACATTTGGCTACAAAAATTTAGATAAGAAGAATTACAAATTAATTGGTATAGAAACTTTATTTTCTGCTTTTACAAACAAAACGACGAATACTTACTTTATAGATGACGATAATAATCTTATTCTTTCAGACCATTGGTCCCTCCTCTCAAAACAGGCAGTTATTCATGCATCCGGAGTTATTTCACTTTTCTTTGAAAAAGTTAAGGAAGAGGAGGACACAATGGCTTTGTTCAACAAAAACAGGGACTCAATAAAGAAATTGTTTGGTTCAAGCTTATATCAAACCGCGAGTGTCCAAAACGCAGACCCGCGCGGACTAGACCCCGATACCACAGAGCTAGGCTCTGGCTACGGGGCAAGCGCGGACCAACGCGGAAATGACACAAGCAACAGAAGGCAAAATCAAAACAATCAGCAAGAAGATAACAAAACAATAGAACAAGAAATCAAAAAAACAATAAATCAAGAAAATGTTGTGCAAGGGCAAGAAAATCAAAGTCAAAATCAAAATCAAATTATTAAAGAAGATCAAAACACAAAACAAGAAGAACAAGAGAACAACTTAATACCACCAAGCGCATTTCAAATTCAACCCGGATTTGGCGGTGGTGGAGGCGGGGGTGGTAGTACACCATCAGTACAAAATACTCGTCCAGTCATCACTCTCACGGGGAATGCGTCAATAACAATAACAAAAGGCGACGCATACACAGACGCGGGAGCTACTGCTGCAGACCTAGAAGACGGAAACATAACTTCAAACATTGTCACAACGGGACTTCCAATCAATACATCCGCATCTGGAACATACACAATCAGATACAATGTCACCGACTCG
>JAHIHZ010000025.1 GCA_018899555.1 Patescibacteria group bacterium | reverse complement strand
TTATTTTTTTTAAAAAAATGCCCATAATGGCATTTTTCATCCCTTTTTATTTTTTTTAAAAAAATGCCCATAATGGCATTTTTCATCCCTTTTTATTTTTTTTAAAAAAATGCCCATAATGGCATTTTTCATCCACAATTAAAAATCGTCTTTAAGGACGATTTTTACGAAACACAAAAAGATGAAAAAATCCATTCAGGACTTTTTCATTCAATTCTTTTCGTATATTCTCCAGATTCAGTGTTAATTTCAATTATATCTCCCTCATTGACAAATAATGGCGCGGTTATTGTTGCACCGGTTTCTAACACAATTAGTTTTGTTGCGCCCTGCGCAGTATTTCCTCTTACAGCAGGAGGGGCTTCTTTGACCTTTAATTCAACCTTGATTGGTAATTTTAATCCAATTATTTTCTCCTTGAATATTAATGCATTAATAGGAGAATTTTGTTTTATAAATTTTATTCTTGAATCAACAATGTTTTCTAATAAAGTAAATCTTTTGCTTGGGTCTTTTTCTTCACAAAACCAATATTCATTTTTATTGGTATAGAGATATTTTATTTTTTTAATTTCTAAATCTGCTTCCTGAACTTTTTCCGACTGGTGAAAGGAATATTCAACGACCCTTCCCGTTATCAGATTTTTTAGTTTTGTAGTATTAACAGGTTTTCTTTGTTGTTTTCTAAAGACATGTGAAGAAAGCACTTCGTAGGGTTCTCCTTCAAATTCGATATATTTTCTTTCTTTTATTTCGTTGTATTCTAACATGATTGATTTTTAATTTAAGACCCTGAAATATGGCTCAACGAAGCCCCCATTATTCGGGAGGCAAGGCCTTGATTTTTAATGAGCGGAGCGAATATAGAAATCATCATCCAGCACCACTTTTATGTTTTTGTTTTTGAATTTTTGAGATAAAAAATTTTTTCAAATTTTTTAATCTTAAAATTCTTTACAAAAATACAAAAGTGGGGAGGGGTTCTCAAAAAATATAGTCGCTCCACTCCTTATTTTTTGGAAAAACAAAATACGATTCTTAAATATTTTTTTACATGCTTTTTTGTTTTGTTGTTTCTTTGTTTTCTTGTGGAGCATTTTATCAAAATTATTAAAAATTTCAAAGGTTGACCTTTATTGTTTATAGTGATATTAATTAGTCAGATAAAAATTTCTTTGACATTTTATATAGGAGGAATAAATGGAAGAAAGAAACGAGGATTCTCTTTATACAAGAGAAAAAGTTCGTTTACTCAACCTTTCTCTTTCGTCTCCAAAAGAAGAGGCGAGAAAGGAGGAACTTGAGAACTTTCGCATCGATTCAGCGATAAAAAGTTTGAATATTTTAAAAACTGAAAATGTTGCGATTATTGCAGATACGGGAACAGGGAAAACGGTGATAGGTTTTATAAACATTCTTATGCACAAAAGTGAGAATGAAAATCATCGTACTCTTTTTTTAGTTCCGCGCAGAAGTTTGGCGCATCAGCACGAAAAACTTTTTCACGAAGTTGAAAAAAACGGAACAACCAAAACTGCGGTGTTTATAGGAGGAATTAAAAATCGTAGTTGGCGCGACAAAGAAAAAAGTATTATATTTGCCACTCCCCAAATGTTTATGAATGATGTTAGAAGGGGGATTGCAGATATAAAATATTTTGACGATGTTGTAATAGATGAGTTTCATCGGACAAGAGGTAAGTATAAGTATGTTGATATTACAAAACTTGCTGAAAAATTTAACAAGAGAGTTCTAGGCCTTTCTGCCTCCCCGGGTGGAACAGAAGAAAAAATCGATTCTCTCAAAAAAAATTCTGGCATATCAAAACTTGTCAGGACAAAAGTTGAAACACCGAAAAGACTTGAAGATATCGTCTTCGCGGAACTGGATGAAACACTTATTGATATTGAACAAAAATTTTTTGTACTTTTTTCTGCCGTTGAGAAAAAATTAAAAGAAAACGGTATTGTTTTGAAAACAGAAAAAAATAAATCAGATCAGTATCTTTTGGGTAATGTATTATCAATTTTGGGAAAAACTCAACAATACAAACCAATTACGGAAAAGGAACTCAAAATAATTGAAGGATCAATTAATGCCATACCAAAATTTGAGAGAAACAAATGGGAGGCCGTTGTATGGTATGCAGTTTATCGTAAACTAAAACACGCGCATACTGTTTGTCTCACGGAAAGTTATTTTACATTTTTAATTTATGTAGAAAAACTTAAAAAAGACAATACGAAAGCTTCTAAAAGAATAATTAATTCACCTACTTTCCAAAAGATTATTTCTTTGGCCGAAAAACATAGAGATGAACATCCTAAAATTTTAGCCCTAATAAAAAATGCTAGACATCTTTATCGTTTTAAGATGAAGACAATAATTTTTATTGGAGAGAAAATCACGGGAGAATACATCAAGGGGATAATGAATAAAAAAATTCCTATTTCCGAAGTTGTTTTTGGCGGACAAAAAAATACAAAAAAACAATTTGAGGCAATAGAGAAACTCAAAAACGGAGAATTGATGTTTTTAATTTCCACATCAGTTATAGAAGAGGGTCTCAATGTTCCAGAAGTAAATACCATTGTTCATTATTCAATGCCAATAAACGAGATTGCTCGCATACAAAGAAGCGGAAGAACAGCAAGAACTGATACAGGGAATGTTATTTTTATTGTGCTAAATCATGCGATAGATAGGGCGTTGTATTGGACGACATTACGAGGTGAAAAAAACATGATTAATCTTCTAGAAAAAATGGAGAATCCCAAATCAGAAAAATATAATATTCCTATCAAAAACAAAAAAAAGACCAAGAGGTGCTCGTATACTCTTGAGTTGTTTTAGTTCTTTATAAAAAACCGAGTTGTCTTAACAGACAGCTCGGTTATTTTTTTGTTTTAAAATTTCATTGAAAATTATCTCCCTCCGGGAGATCTGCCGTAGGCAGAGTAATTAGGAATTTTCTTTATACTTCCTCTCTAATTCTTTCCACAATTTTTTTAGTGATTTCCTCCGCAATTTTTTTGTTTTCTTTTTCTTTCAAGAAATCTTTTGCTGAATCATATCCTCTTCCCAGTTTTATATCAGCATAGGCATATGAGGAACCGGATTTTGTAACAAATCCGTATTTTTCCCCGAGGGCCAATATTTCTCCTTCCTTTGAAATCCCAACATTATACATAATATCAAACTCTGCATTTTTGAAAGGGGAGGCAACTTTATTTTTTACAACTTTAACTCTTGTGCGTGAGCCAATTATTTCTTCACCTTTTTTAATTTGCGCGATTTTTCTTATATCAAGACGGACAGAAGCATAAAATTTTAAAGCGTTTCCCCCCGGAGTCGTTTCCGGATTTCCAAACATTATGCCGATTTTCATTCTTATTTGGTTAATGAAAATAACTATTGTTTTGCTTTTTGCTACAATTGCCGTAAGTTTTCTCAACGCCTGTGACATAAGGCGCGCCTGTTTGCCAACATGATGCGCCCCCATATCTCCCTCGATTTCATCTTTAGGGGTGAGTGCGGCCACGGAATCAATAACAATAACATCAATTTTTCCCGTTCGGACCAGTGATTCAACTATTTCAAGAGCTTGTTCTCCTGTGTCCGGTTGTGATATTAAAAGTTCTTCTATTTTTACTCCAAGTTTTTTGCTATATTCTGGGTCCATCGCGTGTTCTGCGTCTATAAATGCGCAAACTCCGCCTTTCTTTTGCGCTTCCGCTATTACATGAAGCATTAATGTTGTTTTTCCGCTCGATTCTGGTCCATATATTTCTATAATTCTTCCACGGGGCAATCCACCAACCCCAAGAGCCATATCTAACCCCAATGACCCGGTTGATATCGCTTCAACATTTACTCTTGGCTTTTCACCCAATTTCATTATTGATTCTTCGCCGAACTTTGTTTTTATTTGAGCCAAAGTATCTTCAATTGTACTTTCGTTCATGGATTTTTTACTCTCAGTTTTACTAGTTTTTTTGTTTTTTATTGCCATATTAGTTGATGTAAAATGCAAATCTCAACCTGCCCGCCAAAGCACAGAGCCAGCCTTTTGTGGATACATAATTTTTAACAATCAAGAACCACCATTAATGATAACATAAAATTTATACAGCTTCAGGCGATGGCAGGCGGGAATTTAAAATGACAATTAAAAATGTAAAAATAAAATAATTTTTTTTGATAATCTCATTTTATAACTTTACATTGTCATTTTTAACTTTGACTTTTAAATTTTGCATTTAAGACACACTTTCTATTTTCGCTATTAGTTTATTATAACACCAAAAAACTATTTATTTCAAAACCACCTCAATGATTTTCTCCACCTTCCTATCAAATCTGTCGTTAATTGTAAGTGAAATTCTGTTTAAACCTTCTGACAAAATATATTTTTCATTAAAGAACCCATTTTTATTAATTAAAATTTGTCTTCCATTCAAACTAACATTAGTAACATTTCTGACCGCACCTTGAACATCTATAACAGGAGATGTATAAACGGAACCGTTTTTAGGTTCGTTTAATTCAAGTACCGGGCCCCTTATAAGGTCTATTGATCTATAAAAAACAAATATAATAATAAAAATACCAATAAATATTCCAAAAATTATCCCGGCGCGTTTCCATTTATTATTCATAAAAATTTACCCCGTTAAATCCCGCAGAGCGGGAATTTCGTCAAAGACGAAACTATTTAACAGGGTTTACCCCGTAGCTTCACAAAGTAAATGATATGGGGCGAGCAAAATATTATGGATGAAAAAACAATTCGGATTGTTTTTTCATTTATCAGGGTTGTCAAAATTAATTTCAACCTCTTTGTCTTCAATATCTGCCTCATCATAATCATCAGTGCCAGATTTTATTATATTTCTTGGTCTTGAACCGCTTGCTGGGCCTATAACACCTCTTTCTTCTAAGATATCCATAAGTCGAGCAGCCCTTGAATATCCTATTCGCAATTTTCTTTGTAAATAAGAAGTTGAGGCCTTTCCGGCTCTTACAACAGTATCTCTTGCCTCCCCATACAAATCATCATCATCATCAAGAGGTTCTTCTTCAAAACCCAAGCTTGTTGAAAACAAAACATTACTTTGTTCATTTGAAGAAATATCAACTTCATCAGGAACTTCATCTCCGTATTCTCTTATTAAGTATTTTACAATGGACTTAACCTCCTTTTCTGATACATAAGCAGATTGTAATCTGACGGGTTTTGACATTTCACCGGAAAGATAAAGCATATCTCCTGAACCAAGAAGCTTTTCTGCCCCGGCTCCATCAAGTATTGTTCTTGAATCAATTTGTGATGCCACTTGAAGGGCAATTCTTGTAGGAATGTTTGCTTTAATTAATCCGGTAATGACATTAACGGATGGTCTTTGTGTTGAAAGTACTAAATGTATTCCAACAGCGCGGCTCATTTGTGCCAACCTTACCACAGATGATTCAAGCTCTCGTGGATACATGTGCATTAAGTCCGCAAGTTCGTCCACTACTATTATTATGAAAGGCATTTTTTCTATTGTTTCTATATCTTTGTCGGCGCTTCTGTTATTTATTATCTTCTCAACAGCTGGTGCAAGGATATTTTTGTGATATGACTGTATATCCCTAACGGCGTTTTTTTCTAATAGGTCATATCTTTTTTCCATTTCTTTTCCAGCCCACTTAAGCGCCAAAATAGCTTTTTTTGCGCTTGTGATGACCGGGGTGAGAAGGTGCGGAATTCCATTATAAAGCGGTAACTCAACCCTTTTTGAATCAATCATTATAAACTTTACATTTTCAGGTGAATTTCTAAAAATTAATGAATTTATTATTGTATGTATGGATACTGACTTTCCCGAGCCAGTTGCTCCCGCAATTAATAGATGCGGCATTCTTGATAGGTCGCCAAAATGTGAATCGCCAGATATTCCTTTTCCAAGAGATATTATGAGAGGTTTTTGCGCCTGTTTATATTCTACAGAAGAAAGAATACTTCCCAACCCCACAGTTGTCTTTGCTGTATTTGGCACCTCAATTCCTACAAGTGATTTTCCGGGGATTGGCGCCTCAATTCTTACAGGATGAGCGGCAAGAGCTAACTCAAGATTATTTTGTAGCCCAAGTATTTTTGATAAACGGACCCCCTCTGCTGGTTTTAGAGAATATCTTGTTACAGTAGGTCCGATAGAAATTTCATCCATCTCTACACTTATTCCAAAATTTTGAAGAGTCCTTTTTATTATATTTGAATTTGCTTTTATATCTCCAACTTCAGGTTTCCCTTTATCTCTTTGTAGTAGTGAAAGAGGAGGAGGGATATATTCTCTGTAGGAAGAAATACTTGGATATAGCTGTATTTCTTCTTCATCTTCATCTCTTTTTACACTCTTTTTTCCAAGAATTCCTCCCAACATAAATTTATTCTCGCTTGGCTCTCCTGTCTCAATGCCTTCTGGGATTTCTTCAATTTCGGTGTCTTCGTATTCTTCTATATTAACATCGTCCCTTTTCCATCTTCTCCAGAATAAGATTGAGTCCAAGGTTATTTTAGTTTCAAATATAAATATCAAAGATATTATAAAAAATGCGATTAGAAGAATTATACTTGCATAAAAATCAAAAAATTTTAACAAAGGCATTGAAATTAAATTTCCAATTACACCACCCTTTTGTTTTGAGATTAAATCGGCTAACCCAAGCGCGGACATAAATAAAACAATCGCGCTTATTATTTTTAAAATTTTTAATTCTGACCTGATAGGTTTTATAAATGAAATTCCCAATACAAATAAAACAAAAGGTATAAGTAAATAACCAATTCCAAATAAATAGTTAAAAAAACTAAAAATATATTTTCCAGCGGTTCCAGCGCCGTCTACGGCGGACAAAACAAAAATTACTGAGAGTACAAAAAACAATATTGCCCATACCGTATTTGCAGTTTCTTTCTCAACATGTTTAAAGATATTTAATTTTTTAGGTCTATTTTGTTTTTTAATATTTTTTTTTCTTGCCATAATAAAATCATTAAATTCAAATGCTCTGACTTTTAAACCTCCGAATGAGGTTTAAAAGAATCGTGCCAGATTTTAATCCTATTTTGAGCATTTGAATCCATAATAGTTTTTTACTTAAACATTTTAACATAATAAAAACATCTTTAATAATAGAAAATGGGAAATTTAAAAGTGCAAAAGAGTATTTTTAAATACCGAATCTTAATAAGGATTCTAAATAATCTTACCAAATTACCCCAGTACCACAGAGCTACGCTCTGGCTACGGGGCAGGTCCCCACACCAAAATTTTTGGTGTGGGGGCAGGCAAATTCCAAATTATTATCCCTACGGGAGATCTCCCGAAGGGAGACAAACAATATCAAAACTCTAATAACCAAAATTCAAAAAAATATTTTTGAAAAAGGATTTTAATATTTAGTGTTTAGAATTTATTTAGAATTTGGTGCTTGTGATTTGGAATTTAAGTTTTAAATTAGTCCTTTACAAATTAAGATGTCCGATATATAATAAAGGACATAATTCTTAAAAGACAATAAAATGGAAAAGGACAAAGAGATAAAAGACATTGAAAACATTAATGTCTTTGAACAAAGTGATTATTTAACCTTTATGCTAAAAAAGGCAGAAAAGATTGTTACCGCTATCTACTTAGTTACAAATTTATTTCCAACAAACGACCCGCTGAAACACACCCTGAGGGAGAGGTCTATTTGTCTTTTATCCGATATAAATTATATAAGACAAAATTTTGATTCTACGAATGTAAGATTTGTCTTTAATTTAGATTTATCTATATCAAATATTTTATCTCTGTTGAATGTTGCCAGAGATACAAGATTAATATCCGAGATGAATTATTCCATCCTTGAAAATGAGATAAGGAATCTTGCTAGTAATACATTTAATAATAACAAAACGGGTATATCTGAAGTTGTTTTTCATGATAAATTTTTTGGAACCGACAAAAAACTCACAGAGGATTCAAACGCCCATTTAGGGCGTTTGAATTTAGAAATATCAAAAGAAAATAAACAAGTCGGTTTAATGTCCCACAGAAGCAATAAACTCGGTATGTCCTTTAAAATAGAAAAGACCGCTCAAAATAAGGGTATATCAAGAAGAATTGGTCAAAAACAACAGGAAGCAAAAGAGAAAAGAAGGGTATTAATTATAAATTTGATGAAAAATAGTAAATTTATAATGATAAAAGATGTTACAAAATTAATAAAAAATTGCAGTGAGAAAACAATACAAAGGGAATTAAATTCAATGGTTATTGAAAATATTATAAAAAGAGAAGGAACAAGAAGATGGAGTAAATATTGTCTTATATAAGGATGAAAATCTGGCACTACTCTTTAAAATCTCAGAAATATGAATCAAAAACCTAACACTACTCTTAAAAACCTCAAGATTATGATTTAAAACCTAGCACTTTTCTTCAAAAGCTCAAAAGAGGATTAAAGCTTACACGATTCTTTAAAATCTCATTCAGAGATTTTAAAGTTAGAGCTTTTGAAGTCAGAGGTTTTTAA
>JAHIHZ010000024.1 GCA_018899555.1 Patescibacteria group bacterium | reverse complement strand
TTTTGCTTGTTCGGTAATCATATACCGAAAGCGTATCACACGCTGCCAAGTAGAAATGAAGCCTTTTGTGTCCTTGAATTTGTTAAATTGGCGCATTCCTTAGGTTCTCAAAGAGTGCAATATGTATCTGAACTTAGACAGGATTTTAGATAATATATCTATAATACGGCTATAAATAGAACTTTTTTACAATTCCCAAAACAAGCTCAATTTCGTTTTACGAAGTTGAGCTTGTTTTTTATTTTTCTATTCTAATATTCTAATGTTCTTAAGAACATTAGAATAGGTTTTTTAATTTGTATATTTAATATTTGATTTTTTATTTTTAATTTCTTGTTCTAGTATTCTCCCATCCCCGTATCTCCACCATGATTATGTTCGTGCTTATTTTTTTCAGGTTCATCCGCAATAGCAACTTCTGTTGTTAATAAAATTGCAGCGGCCGAAGCGGCATTTTGGACACAGCTTCTTGTAACTTTTACGGGGTCAATTATTCCGGCAGAAATCATGTCGCTTATTATTTCATTTTTGAATGCGTCATACCCTTTTCCTTTTCTAATCTCTTGCAAAACAGCGGAACCGTCTTCATTACCAGAATTAAATACAATTTGTCTTAATGGTGATTCAAGCGCTTTTAATAAAATTCCATAGCCAGACAAAAATGCTTCGCCTTCAGTTGTTGAAATCTTCTTTTTGAGTTTGTCAGCGACTTTTATAAGCGCAACTCCCCCGCCAACAACTATCCCCTCGTCTATTGCCGCCTTTGTTGCATTAACAGCATCTTCAATTTTTAACTTTAAATATTTCATTTCTGTTTCTGTCGCCGCGCCGACATGAATCACCGCAACCCCGCCAGACAACTTTGCAACCCTTTCTTCAAGTTTTTCTTTTTCAAATGATTTAGCCGTCTGAATTTGTTTTTTAAGTTGTTGAACTCTTTTTTCTATATCTGCTTTCTTGCCAGCCCCACCAATAATTATCGTCTTATCTTTTGTAGATATAATTTTTTTAATCCTGCCAAGCATTTCTATTTCAATATTCTCCAATTTTATTCCTGTGTCTTCCGAAACAACCTGCGCCCCAACAACTATTGAAATATCTTCTAACATTAATTTCTTTTTATCTCCGTAGCCGGGTGATTTTATCGCGAGAATATTAAAGTTGCCTCTAATTTTATTTACAACAAAAGTTGCAAGGGCTTCTCCTTCAACATCATCGGCAATTATTATGAGATCCTTTTCGCCAGCGGTTGAAAGTTTTTCAAGGATTGGAAGAATATCTTTTACAGCTGATATTTTTTTGTCCACCAAAAGAATTGGGACATCTTTATATTCTGATTCCATTCTTTCGGCGTTGGTTATCATATAAGGAGAAACATATCCTTTATCAAATTCAAGACCATCAACAACATCATATGACATACCAACCGATTGCGATTCTTCTACTGTAACAACTCCGTCTTTGCCAACTTTTTTTATTGTGTTTGCAATAATTTCACCGAGTCCTTTTGATTCAGCGGCGATTATAGCAACTTGTTTTATTTCGTCATCATTTTTAATCTCTTTGGACATATTCTTTAATTCTTTCACGGTATCCAATGCCGCTGTTTCTATCCCTCTTCTTATTTCCATTGAATTTTCGCCCATTGTTATTTTTCTCATCCCCTCATCAACTATCGCCTGCATCAAAACGACAGAAGTTGTTGTTCCGTCCCCCGCAACACTGTTGGTTTTTTCAGCAACTTCTTTAACTATCTCCGCGCCCATATTTTCAAACTTATCAAATAAAGAAATTTCTTTTGCAATTGTGACTCCATCATTTGTTATTGTTGGCCCCCCATAACTTTTATCTAAAACAACATTCCTTCCTCTTGGACCAAGGGTAATTTTTACCGCATTAGCCACTTTGTCCACCCCGTTTTTTAGCGCTTTTCTGGCTGTTTCGTTATATATAATTTTTTTTGACATAATAATTATAAGTTATTTATTTTTTAATTTTATTTTTTACGCGACCTGAATTTATTAATTTTTATCTATTAAATCTGACTGATTCAAAATTCCAAACCACAAATTCCAAATTACAAACAATTTCTAAATTCTAATCCCTAAATTCAAAACTCCGTTATTTTAGTATTTTGTATTTTGATTTTTTGAATTTGTTTGTATTTTGGTGCTTGTAATTTGGTATTTATATTTTAAAAGTTATTTTAAAATAGCTAGTATACTCGTCTCACTTACAATCTGATATTCTTCACCATTTATTTTTATTTCATCCCCCCAACTAAATAAAACTTTATCTCCTTTTTTTACACTCATCGGAATTAATTTCCCATCTTCGTATTTCCCCTCTCCAACAGCAACGACCTTGCCTCTTTTGGCCCCCTTGTCTTCGCTGACAGAATCAGGAATTATTATCCCATAATCGGTTACTCTGTTTTTCTCGTTTTTATCAAACTCCTTTATTAAAACCTTATCAAATAAAGGAAATATCCCTAAATCTCCTGTCTGCGTGCGCAGAAGACGGACTTCTTTTTTCACCTTAGAAACACGAGCGGTTTTTGAAACTTTTTTCTTAGACATATATTTTTACCTTGTAAAGTATGTTATTTAATAATGATTTTATTAAGACCTTTTTGGTTTTAAACTTATAACATTATATTTATTGTTTTTAATAATGTCAAATAAAATTTGTGTTCTAATTCATTATAAAATTTACATAAAATTTCGGCCCCTGAAACAGATTGCCCTGAACAGAGCCAAGAAAAATATCCACTATTGCTCAAAAATAATCAATATGATACTATAATGGGCAAATGGAATCCCTAGTGAATATATTGCCTTATATACAGATGGTGCTTTCTGTTCTGTTAATCATCGGAATATTAATGCAACAATCAGATGCCAGTTTGGGAGCCGTTTTTGGTGGTGGAAATGATGCAGGAGGAATTCAACACACACGAAGAGGATTAGAAAAAATTCTATTTAATGGAACTATAATTCTTGGCGTTTTATTTATATTGACTGCTTTTCTTTCACTAATTCTCTAACTTAAAAACCTCTGGGAATTCAAATGATCTGGGAGATCATTTGAATCCATAATTTTAAAATCCCTAAATGGGATTTTAAAAAATCGTGCCAGATTTTAATCCTTATTCTTTTTGTTTTTTAAAAAATGGTCTGGGAATTTAAATGCTCTAAATGAGCATTTAAATCCATAATCTTTTGTTAAATATTTGAATCCATAATATTTTTTTGTAAAAACCTAAAAACAAATTCATACTATATCTATAATTAACACATTTTGTTGTAACAAAAACTCCATTACTATTTAAATTTAATATGTCTAAAATAGACTTTAGAAAAAGATTTGATATCCCATTGATTAAAAAACTTGATAAAACTTTTCACTCTTTCTCCTTTCTTGAAAGAATGGCCTTCCTGTTTCTCTCTTTTTTACTTATATCAAGTACAATTTCGATGCTTTGGAAAATAAACAATTATATCTCAATAGAAATTCCGATTAATGGTGGAAAAATAACTGAGGGAATAATTGGTTTTCCTCGTTTTATAAATCCCGTTTTAGCAATTTCAGATGCGGATCGTGATTTATCAATATTGATATATTCTGGATTAATGAAAGCAACCCCTGATGGAAAAATCATTAAAGATGTCGCGGAAAGTTATGAAATTTCTGAAGATGGTCTCACTTACACATTCAAAATAAAAGATAACGCTACATTTCACGACGGTGAACCTATAAAAGCAGACGATATTTTATTTACAATACAAAAAAGCCAAGACAGTGTAATTAAGAGCCCCAAGCGCGCGGCATGGGATGGCGTACAGGTAGAAAAAATTGGAGAAAAAGAAGTTCGTTTTATTCTTAAACAACCTTATTCTCCATTTCTTGAAAACACAACATTAGGAATATTACCAAAACATATATGGAGCGCCGTTGATCCAGAACAATTCGTTTTTAGTAGGTTTAATATTGAACCAATCGGGTCCGGACCATATAAAATTAAAAGTATAAAAAGTGATTCGGCAGGAGTTTCAGAATATTATATATTAGAGCCGTTTGACGATTATTCTTTAAACAAACCATTTATTTCAGAAATAGAAACAAGATTTTATTCAAACGAGAAAGAATTAAATAAGGCGTATGAAAAAGGTTCTATAATTTCAATGAACACAATCTCGCCACTGAGAGCAGAAGAGCTTAAGCAAGATGGTGAACGCATTGAAACATATCCTATGCCAAGAGTGTTCGCGGTATTTTTAAACCAGAATCAGGCGCAAATATTTACAAACAAAGAAGTACGACAAGCGCTGGATGTCGCAACAGATAAGGAATATATTGTTAAAGAAATTTTAAATAATTATGGAGAAATAGCAGAAACTCCAATTCCCCCCGGTTCAATAAAATTAAAGACGACAGAATCTATTAAAAACAAATCTTTTTCAAGTACAGAAGATAGGGTTAATGCGGCAGTTGATATTTTGGAAAAAAATGGATGGAAATTAAGTGAAAATAAAAACATAAGAACAAAGAAAGTTGGAAAAAAAATTGAAAGTTTGGAATTTACAATGGCAACATCAAATATCCCAGAACTTAAAAACACCGCCCAATTAATACAAAATATGTGGGAGAAAATAGGTATTAAAGTTAATCTTCAATTTTTTGAAACAAGCAATTTAAATCAAGATATAATAAGACCGAGAAAATATGACGCGCTTTTGTTTGGCGAAATTGTTGGAAGAGATATGGACTTATTTGCTTTTTGGCATTCATCACAAAGAAATGACCCCGGTTTAAATATAGCGTCTTACACAAATATAAAAACAGACAAAATCTTAGAAGAAATAAGAAAAATGTCCGATGAAAAAGAAAAACACAAAAAATATATTGATTTTATAGAAGAAGTTGAAAAGGATATACCAGCGATTTTTCTATACTCACCAGATTTTATATACACAATACCAAAAAATCTAAAGGGTTTTGAACTTGGCATTGTAACAACTCCAGCCGAGAGATTTTTAGACATTAATAATTGGTATATAAACACCCAAAGAGTTTGGAGCATGTTCGTTAAATAATTTTCTCCCTGAGAAAATTTTCAAAATTATAAATTTAAATTACGGATTGAAAAGTCCAGCATTATAGATTAAAATCTGGCACAACTCTTCAAAAGCTCAGGATTATGATTTAAAACCTAGCACTTTTCTTTGAAAGCTCATTTAGAGCTTCCAAAGTTAGAGCTTTTAAAGTTAGGACTTTTCAATTTCTAACGGGATGAACAACGAAAAAAGAAATAAAAAAAGAAGTGGTAGAATTTCACACCATAAGAATTCATCTATTATTTCAAAAAATACTCACCCTACCCGCCTGCATGGGCAAGCCCGAATAAACGGGCAGGCCCGCCTGCGCAGACAGGTATCCCAACCCGGAGCCAGTAGTGCTGGAACAGATAAAACAAAAAAAGAATATCTGCCAGATACAAAAAATGTAGTAGATAAAAATGACGATTTTTCATTAAAATATTTAAATTCAAATACAAAAAATACAACGAAACGGAAAATAGACACCCGCCCACACAGACAGGCACAAAAAAATACACCTAAACAAAAAATCAATCCACAAAGAGAAAAGAAATCATATACTGCTGGTTTTAATAACAATTTTTTTGAAACGAGTTTTGAACAAACACAAAAAAACAAAAACTTTACAACTGAAAGCAGTGTCCCCCCAATAAAAGAAGGCGTCCTTAGAATTGTCCCACTTGGAGGAGTTGAAGAAATTGGAAAAAATATGACCGTGATTGAATATGGAGATGAGATAATTATTGTTGATTGTGGTTTCCAATTCAGCGAAGCGGAAACACCTGGAATAGATTTTCTCCTTCCAGATGTCTCATATCTGGAAAAAATGAAAAAGAAAATAAAGGCCATCTTTATAACCCATGGACACTATGACCACATCGGTGCTATCCCTTATATAGTAGACAAAATTGGAAATCCCCCTATTTATTCAAGACAATTTGGCGCATATACAATAGAAAAAAGACAAACAGAATTTCCTGAATTGCCTAAATTGAACATGAATATAATTGAAGAAAATGAAACAATCGCGATTGGAAAACATTTTAGAATAAACTTTTTTGCCATTTCACATGCAATTCCAGATTCAATGGGATTAATTATAGAAACACCCGTTGGTAAAATTGCATTCATAGAAGATGTGAGATTAGAACATATAAATGGAGTCCCTACCGAAAAAGAAGTTGAGCGCTACGCGCGTTTTAAAAATGAAGAAATGCTTTTACTCACTATGGATTCAACTAGTGTTGAAAAACCCGGATTTTCTATTCCTGAATCTCGTGTGATTGAGACAATAAATGAAATAATGAAAAATGTTCCCGGACGACTTATTATTGGAACATTTGCCTCTCAAGTTGAGCGTATTATGGAATTTATAAAAATGTCACAGCACTACAATAAAAAGGTTGTGATTGACGGACGAAGTATGAAAACAAATATAGAAATTGTTCGTTTACTTAATCTTGTAAAATTAGAGAATATTATTCCGATTGAAGAGATGAAAAATTACCCCGCAAACAAAATTGTTATAATTGCGACCGGAGCTCAGGGCGAAGAGTATTCTGTATTTGACCGCATAGCAAATAAATCCCATAAATATATAAAATTGGAACCATCTGATACGGTTTTGTTTTCCGCATCTGCAATCCCTGGAAATGAAAGATCAATTACCCGACTTAAAGATAATCTTTATAGACAAAATGCAAAAATCATAACCTACGCCGATTCAGATGTTCATGCAAGCGGACATGGAAATCGCGGAGAATTGGAATGGATACACAAACAAATCCCACATCGATTTTTTATTCCCCTTCACGGTTATCATTTTATGCTTCGTATTCATGCAGAGCTTGCAGAGAGTTTGGGCCTCCCAAAAAGTAATATTGTGATTCCTGACAATGGTTCTGTGATTGAAATAACCGAGCACGGCAAAAAAATTGAGGTGAGAAAGGAAAAAGCCCCTTCCGACCCTGTAATGGTTGACGGTTTTTCAATCGGAAATATGCAAGATGTTGTTATAAGAGATAGACAATTGTTAGCGGAAGATGGTATTTTTATTATAATAGCAACAATAAACGCGCGCACTGGAAAATTAAGAAAGTCGCCTGATATAATTTCTAGAGGTTTTGTTTATCTGAGAGAATCCCAGGAATTGTTGCAACAAACGCGGCTAATAATTAAAAAGGTTGTTGAAGAATCAACAACAAATATGTATCCAATAAATTTTGACTACATAAAAACAAACATAACAGACAGCGTCAGAAAGTTTTTGCTTCAACAAACAGCAAAAAAACCATTGGTTATACCGGTAGTATTAGCAATATAAAAAAATTAAATTATGGACAAAATAGTAAGGGTATTTAATTTTAAGAATCTGAAAAAAAATTCCACATGGATAATAAGTCTGATGGGAATGTTTTTTGTTTTGCATGCTGGAATTCCTATATACATTAACTCGGCTTTTTTGTCAGCATTCACAGGTGAACAGTTTGTCGGGATTATATTTACAATAGCGTCTTTTCTATCAATTTTAGGGATTATAGCCACAACTAAATCAATTGAAAAATTTGGGGACTATAAAACAATGGTATTTCTGATACTGCTTGAGATTATAGCCCTCGTGGGTATGATTGTTTTAAATAAACTGGTTTTAATAATACCAGCATTTTTTATACATTTTATTTTCAATTTTACTTTTGGAATGAACATAGATGTCCTGCTTGAACATAATTCAAAAGACCAAAAAACCGGCGCAATAAGAGGAGCGTACTTAACACTAAACAATTTTGCATGGGTGATAGTTCCTATACTCGCCGGCTTTATGGTTGGAAAAAATAACTATTGGAAAGTGTATTTGGCATCTCTTGTTTTTCTTATTCCTTTAGTGTTTCTACTCAATTCAAACTTTAGAAAATTCAGAGACCCAAAATATGAAAGATTAAAACTTTGGAAAACATTCATGCGAGTTCAAAAAGATAAAAACATAAAAAATATTTTTATAGTTAGTGTGATAATGAGAATATTTTTTGCGGTAATGGTTATATATACGCCAATATATCTGCTTAATCATATCGGATTTAGCTTTAGTGAAATGGGGATTATTCTGACAGTTGCTCTGTCTGCTTACCTGTTTTTAGAATATCCTCTTGGCAAATTATCCGATACCAAATTCGGTGAAAAAGAAATTTTAACTGCTGGGTTTGTCGTCCTTGCAATTACAACAGTAGTTATTTCTTACATAACTAGTACCAGTTTGGCTGTGTGGTCGCTAGCCCTGTTTGGAACAAGGATTGGCGCCGCCATGATAGAATCAATGAGTGAGACATATTTCTTTAAAAACACAAATAGTTCCGATACAGATATCTTGAGCTTCTTTAGAACTGCTGGTCCTGTCGCTTATCTGATCGCGCCAACGCTTGGTAGTTTGTTTCTAATATTCTTTGACTTAAAATACATTTTTCTAGCAACAGGAATTTTTGTTTTAGTTGGACTAAAATATTCTCTATCAATAAAAGACACCAACTAATCAAGGCAAGGCCTCCCCAGGAATGAACCAGCAATAGAGCCATACTTTTATATAACGCTGTTTGATTTACATAAGTGAATATCTTACACCAGTTTTGTTAGTAAATTTACTTTTTATTCCTTTTCAAGTTCTCTAAACTTAGTTTTATTTTCTAAGATTAAATCTTTTGTATCCATGGCGTATTCTTTATATTCATTCGTATTTTTGAATTGTCCTAAAATAATTTCTTTTTCACACAAATTTTTATTTAAATCACCAACATACTCTTCCCAACTACTTCTTGTAAGTTTTTCATATCTTTTTCCTATTTTATGTATTTTGTTATTCAAATTTACATAGACACTTGTATATAAAAGTTTTTCATCTGAATTTAGGTGAAAAGCTTTAAATTTTCCTTGAAATAAAACACCTGTTCTTCTATATTTTTTGTTGAAGTACATAGTATAACCAGTTCCCAACTTATGCATAAATTTTTCAACACCACCATCTGATAACTGTCTGAGTATTAAATGATAATGATTTGGATTGAGACAAAAACATATTACTTCAACAAGTGGTGATTTGTTGTGTTTTCTCATTTGTAATTCTTCTTCATTTTCTTTAATTCCACCCGTTGGTTTTTCGTCATTAAAAAACTCCATGCTTTTCAGAAATCTTTCTACATCCTTTACGGTCCTAAAAATATTTCTTTTATCAGCACCGCGATTTAAAACATGATAATATTCATCATTTTCAAAAGTGATCTTTCTTATGCTCATATGTCTTTATTTTAAACCCTCAATTTCCGGAAGGCAAGGCCTTCCGAAGGGTTCTCTCGGCAGAGAAAAATTCTTCTGGTAATAATTTGGTGAGAATATATTCGTTGTTGCCTAAGGCGGTTATTGTAGATTGAATCGGTTGTATATTTCTTTTTTTATTAATGTTTTCCGGGTTAAGAAAATCTGTGTTGCTG
>JAHIHZ010000023.1 GCA_018899555.1 Patescibacteria group bacterium | reverse complement strand
ATAGGAAAATGTCCGGTTTTCCATTCTCTTATTCAATTGAATGGTTGTATAGGAAAATGTCCGGTTTTCCATTCTCTTATTCAATTGAATGGTTGTATAGGAAAATGTCCGGTTTTCCATTCTCTTATTCACCCCAGTATCACCAGCCTGGGGCTGGGCTACCTGTTTGCGGTAGGCGGGCGGGGTAAAGAGGATGGACAAACTAAGATTAATGTTCGTTTTGAAAGCGATACCGTATAGCTTACACAAAAACTCAAGTAGACAAAAATTCCTTATTTGGATAATGTTGAAAAATAATTAAGGGTGGGGTATAATGCAATATAGATACAGTAATTAAAGGAGGTGATATAGATGAGCAGAACCGTTGTCAATCTCATTAAAAAAATTGAGCGTCAGCGAGGTCGAGGGGCCGAAGTAGCGGTTGGTATAGCTCTTGATGAAATGGCAAGAGATGGTGAAATTGTAAGTTTTTACAAAACTGGTCGCCATGCAGACAAATTTCAGGGGATTGATTTTTTCGTCATCAAAATAAGTGGTGAAAAGATACCCTTACAGGTAAAAAGTTCTCAGACCAGCGTTCTGAACCATTGGAAAAAATTTCCCAATGTTCCGGCAATTGTCGTCAAAACAGGAGATGACGCCAAGACCATCAAAACCAAAATTTGGAGCGCCCTTGAATAAGGGCGTTTTTTAAATCTTTTTGAAAGCGAAACTCCCGAGTGATTAAATTTTTTACCAAAAACTCATTCTCAAAACAATTTCAAAACAACTAATTTTCTATTCTCTAATTGTAGCGAATAAGGGGATAGTTTTGTTTTTTTTTATCCATTCTCTAATTGTAGCGAATAGGAGGATAGTCTTTTACAAAATTCCATTCTCTTATTCAATTGAATGGTTGTATAGGAAAATGTCCGGTTTTCCATTCTCTTATTCAATTGAATGGTTGTATAGGAAAATGTCCGGTTTTCCATTCTCTTATTCACCCCAGTATCACCAGCCCGGGGCTGGGCTACCTGTTTGCGGTAGGCGGGCGGGGTAAAATTAAATGGTTGCATGGTTGGACGATTGGACAACTGGATAATTTTTGAGAAATTAGTGGTATAATTAGGGAAATTATATGAAAAAGCTTTATTTTATACCTCCATTACTTTTACAAACATTATTTTGGATACCTGTCAGATTAATTTTAATTTTTTTTATTGGTCTTAAAGTTCGCGGAACTGGAAACTTAAAAGGACTGGAAAGGGGAGTTATTTTTGCATCAAATCACGCAAACGCTCTTGACCCAATACTTTTGCCTGCAAGTTTACCTTTTTTGTCAAAATTTATACCGATGTTTTATACATCTCGCGAAAATACTTTTTATGAAAGAAAGTGGATGCAGATATTTTTTTCATTAGGTTTGTTTTTTAAGGCGTGGGGTTCGTACGCAGTTGGAATAGGGATACATAATTATGAAGAATCTTTAAAAGACCACATAAACATTTTGAATGATAAACATAGTTTATTTATTTTCCCAGAAGGAAGAACAACAAAAGATGGAAACTTTCAGGAAGCAAAAGGAGGGGTGGCGTTTCTCGCGCATAAAACTAATTTACCTGTAGTGCCAATTGGAATAAATAGTACTTATAAAATATCTTGGGGAAGTTTTTTTTCGCGAAAAAGAAAAGTTGTATTGAATATAGGTAAACCAATATATCCAAAAAAAATTTTGGGAGATAAAAAAGAAATCACAATAAATGATTATAAATTCGGCGCGAATAAGATAATGGATGAGATAAAAGAACTATATAAAGAGACATCCTAGTAGTAGAGCAAAGCTCACTACGGAACAAGTAAAATCACCAAATCACTAAATTCAAATGCTCTGAATGAGCATTTGAATCCATTTTGCGCGCCTATCCGCCTCGGGAGGAAATTAGAAAGTGGTTTAATTTTTTGTTTACTTTAAATTAGTTTTGTGGTACTATTATAATTGAAAAGTTGTTTAAATAAATAAAAAAAAGGAGTAATTCAAATGAAAAAGATATTTTTGGTTCTTTTTTCGTTGTTCTTGTTGTTTGTAGGGCTTATATTCGCAAATATAAGTTTCACAACATTTGAAGAAATAGGGAAGCCGGGGGGGATATTAATAATCGGGGGCTCAGTTGCCACTGGTTTTTTGGAAAGTAATTTTTCGCTCTGGATTTTCATTATTTCTTCCCTGATTGCCCTATATTTCTTAAGTATGTTCGTTATAACTTTTTATTCTTTTTGTTTTCCGGACAAAGAGAAAAAAACCACCGCAGTCCCATGATTGCGGTGTTTTTTATTTATTAATTAGAATATTTTTTATCTTTTTTTTCAAAAAAATCTCAATATCTTTTTGTTCTATATAATTATCGTTTTTGAAAATTATTTTTTCATCTATTACATCTTCAAAGTATACCAAGCTCTTGAGAATTAAATTTTTATCTATGTTTGGAAACTTCCCCAAACATTTTTCTATTAAGCCCTCCAATTTAATATCTTGAAGTATATAATATAAATCAATATAATCTTTTATACTTGCCCTTCCTGTTATAGCCGAGAGCTTCATGCATCCAATATCCACCAGAGAAGCCAATTTAAAATTTTCTTCTTCTATTAGATTATCAATGAGTTGGTATGGATAATAGAAAAAACTTATCTTTATATTTTCATCAACCAAAATAGAAAGTGTATTTCTTTCCTCTTGGATCTTGAACACTTTGTGTCCTAAAAAAACATCTCTCATTTCTTCAAATAATTTCTGTGTATTAAATTTTTCGTTTGAAAAAAAATCAAAATCAACACTATCTCTGTGTCCAATTTGCAAAGCCAGCGCGGTTCCGCCCGCTAAATAAAATTTTTCTTTAAATTGTTTAAAAAAAGGAAGTATATCAGCCCTTTTTTTGTCCAATATATTATAAAACATAATCATTTTATTTTTCTTCCTTCAATCTTCGACTCCACATTAAGAACAATACTCCAAAAATTTAGAGATTTTTCACTCCACTCGCCCGGCATTGGGTTTTTTACATTTTCCTTTATATCATTTTTGTCATAAATACTAAAAAGCCAATCTGTTGCTTTGGTTGTTCCAAAATTCAAAATGTTAGTAATAATTCTTTTTTTGTCTCTCTTTAAATTCATCTTAGATATATCATAAGACCATAAAAAAGGGCGCACAAATTCTGGAATCATATTTTTATATTATATCATATTTCTAGAAAAAATTCTCTGCCCGTACAATAAATAGTACGACTGTTTGAAACTATGTCAATTTTATTGTGTAGTTTTTTGTTTTCTATTTTCAATTTTTCTTTTCAAATCATCTTATTTTTTGGTATAATTGCAATGTATGAAATCGATTTTGAGGATTTTTAGGGATTTACTTATCAAATTTATTCCGAAGAAATTTGTTAAGTATTTTATTAAACCAGTAGATTTTGTGTGGTTGGTCCATCCAAGGGATAATTCAGATACTCTAAAAAAATTTCCATTTCTTAAATTCCTATGAATTATAAATTTTTCTTTAATCACACGGCTCTACTATTTTCTTTTCTAACTGACATCTCTGGGCAGGGTTCGTCTTTATATTTTCATAATAGAAAAAATAATTTTTTAAAAAAGATTGATATTCTTACAAATCAACAAAAAAATTTATTAAAAATTTTTTCTAAAATTTATATAAAATATTATCCTGATTTATCATATATTTTTTATTTTGAAAATTCTGGGGAAAATCTGCAAAAAGAATTAAAAAAACTTTTAACTGCGCAAGAATTTCAGCAGATTAATCAAATATTAGCCAACCTTAAACCTGTTTTTGAAGAAATATATAAAAAGGAAAGATTAAAGTTAGTAGAGAGAAAGAAAAAATTGGAATATATATCTAAAGAGAAAAAATATAAAAAAATTTTGTTAAATCTTTTTAATTTAGAAAATAAAGAAAATATCAAAGAAAATTCATACAAAGTATTTCTTTCTTTAAATAACAAATCTCTGGACGACTGTGCTGGCTGGTATTGGGGAGATAACAATATTTCGTTGGAAATATCTGATTGCCCAATTAAAAATTTAAAATATATTTTTGGTGGGATTTTATTACACGAAATAAGCCACGATCTTTTTAAAAAATCTCCTATATATACTGACTTCAAGAAATTTTGTGATAATTTAAAAAGTAATAAATCTTTAAACAAAATTATCACAAAATATGAACTAACAAAAATTGACTTAATAGAAGAAATGATTATTACAAGTATTACCCCAGAGGGTTATTTTTATAGAAAATATTTTGGTAAATTGCCGACAAAAACAGATGTAATAGAATTTGAACATTTAAGAAAAAAAGTTGGTATGGCGCTTGCCCCAACATTACAAAACTATATAAAAAATAATAAAACCATAGACAAAAATTATTTTGAAATTGTTGTTAGTGCAATTACTTCTTAAATATAAAAAATAACCCGCGGATTTTTGATAACACGAGTTATTTTGATTTTTCATCCACCCGGTGGATGGGGTTTTGGATATGGCCACGGTACCGGCCTCGGTCTTGGTTTTTTGCCCATTTTGTGCCTCTTCTATTTGTTTTGGTTTTCCACATTTTAAGGTGTGGCTTAATGAACTAATGTTTAATTACATAATATACCAATTTGAAACCATGTCAATTTTTTCAATTTTTCTTTCCAAACCATCTCATTTTTTGGTATAATTAAAATAAATAAAAAATGATAGCCGAGATATATAAGGATAAAAATATAAAGTTTGAAACAAACAACTTTCCAAAAATAGTTTTTGATTCTTTTTTCATACCTATATTGAATAATTTACCCAAATCTTTTCAACCTGGTATTAAAAAAACACATAAGGCAGCAGATAAAATTATAGAAACAGCAACAAGTTATAATGCCCTAGAAATTTTATATGGACATGGGAAAATGTATAGGTCTAAAAATTTATTACAGGCATTTTTTAGATGGATTTGGCTGACAAGAAATAATGCCAAGGCCGTAAGAAACAGATTAATGATAGTAGAAAATGAATTAAGAAAAACGGTTAATAATTTAATTGAAAAAAGTGAAAATATAAATTTATTAAGTATAGCTTCAGGTTCTGCCCGAGCGATTGTAGAATCATTCGCACAAATTAATGTTCCGGAATCAGTTGATGTATCAATATCATTTTTAGATAAAAGCAAAGAGGCACTAGAATATAGTAAAAAATTAGCGATTTCTTTGCCGAATAAGTTTTTTACAAGATGGCTTGAGGATACGGCAAGTAATTTTCCAAAATATTTTCACGATGAAAACAAGCCGAATATAATAGAAATGGTTGGTTTATTAGATTATTTTAATGATGAAAAGGTTCAAGATATATTTAAAATAATATATGATAATATGCAAACTGGTGGAACTTTTATAACCGCTAATATAGTTGATAATAATGAGAGAAAATTTGTTACAAATGTCGTTGGTTGGAAAATGATTTATAGGGAACCTGAAGTTATTTGGGAATTAGCAAAAAGGGCTGGTTTTAAAGAAGAAAACATAAAAATATTTTTTGAGCCATTAAAAATTCACCTCGTTATGATAGTTAAAAAATAATATGAATTATCAAATTGTTTTGTTATTTATAATTGCTGTTTTAAATGCTTTTTTTAGTTATTTTATTTTGGGGAGAGGCAAAACAAAAACAAATGTTTTGTTTTCGTTGATAATATTATCTGTTGCCTCTTGGGCTCTTTTTTTAGGATTTTTTATATCTACAAAAGATTTAGGTGATGCACTAATATATGCGGACATTTATTATATATCTGCCGCCATAATTCCAACGCTATTTTTTTTATTTACCATATACTTCAATTCGAGTAAGGAATTTTCAAAAAAAATCCTAATATCATTAATTCCAATGATTGTAATAATCGGGGCTTTTTTATTTGATAAAAATCTTCTTTTAAAAGAAATTTTCTTTTTTGAAGACGGAACAAAAGGAGTAATTTTAAATAAGGAGATGTATTTGGGGTATGTAGCATATTTCCTATTTTTTGTTTTTTTGGCCTACTATAATTTAATCAATTCTTATAAAAAAGCTGGTGAGAAATTAGCAAAACTTCAATTCAAGTTTATATTTTTTGGCACAACGATTTCTTATGTTTTAGGAATGGTATTCAATTTATTTCTGCCTTGGAAAGACTATAGTTTAATCTGGTTAGGACCACCTTTCACTTTAATTTTAGTTGTATCACTAGGGTACGCAATAATAAAACATCACTTATTCAATGTAAAAGTTATTGCAACGGAAATATTAACATTTGCTCTCTGGATATTTATTCTTTTAAGAACAATATTGGCTACAAGTCTTGAAGACCAAATCATAAATGGAATTATATTGTTGGTTGTTATAGTTGCAGGAATTCTGTTAATAAGAAGCGTTATAAAGGAGGTTGAAACAAGAGAAAAAATAGAAATACTTGCAAAGGATTTAGAGAATACAAATGTAAAATTGGAAGACGCAAATGTAAAATTGAAAGAGTTGGATAGGCAAAAGTCGGAGTTTTTGTCTATAGCTTCCCACCAATTTAGAAGTCCGCTTTCCGCTATAAAAGGATACGCCTCATTAATAATAGAGGGCTCTTATGGAAAAATGGAGGAGAAAATAAAGCAACCAATCAAGAATATGTTTGATTCTACAAACAGCCTTGCGTTGATAGTTGAGAATTTTTTAGATGTGTCGCGGATAGAGCAGGGAAGAATGGAGTATAAATTTGAAATAGCAAAGATAGATGAACTTGTGTTTCATGTTATAAACGAAATGAAACCGTCAATAGATGAGTCGTGTTTAGAATTTTCTTTCAATTATGATAAATCGGCAGAATACAACGCAAAAGTTGATGTGGGCAAATTTAAACAAGTAATAACAAACCTAATAGACAACGGACTAAAATATACAAAATATGGCTGGCTCAAGTTGGAGCTAAAAAGGGTAAATGAAAATAAAATACTATTTAAACTTTCCGATAGCGGGGTTGGAATACCCAAAAAAGAATTATCCGGATTATTTACATTATTTAAAAGAGCTGGCAACGCAAATAAAGTTAATGTGAAAGGAACGGGACTTGGATTATATATAGTTAAAAAATTTATGGAGGCGCATGGAGGCAGGGTGTGGGCGGAATCAGACGGGGAAGGCAAAGGCGCAGAGTTTTATGTGGAATTGAAAACCTCTTAATGAGGTTTTCAATCCATAATGTCTTTTTCCTAAGCTCTAAATGAGGTTTTCAATTCATAATGTCTTTTTTCTTAACCTCCTAATGGGCTTTTTAATCCCCCGTTTTGAATCCATAAATAACAAAAAAAGCTATTCTAATGTTCTTAAGAACATTAGAATAGCTTTTTTGAAATAATAAAATAGTGGGGTTCTCTATTTCCCAGAAAATAAAACCCTTAATAAAGTTTGCAAGTCTTATAATGATTTCTTTTCTATTTTCTCAATCATCCCTATGGGAATAAAGTAAAAAGTTATCTTCTCTCCCGACGCTAATAATCTGGGTATATTTTTTTATTGAACTGGATCATATTTAAAAATTTTTGGTGATTCTATAATTACAAATTCTTTGTTTTTTTCAACAAGGTTCCCTTTGGTAGTAATTTTTGCGGGTTTTAATTTTTTTGAATAAGCAAAATTCTCTTTACCATAAATCACGGCATCATTCCAATAAACAACAATATTATCTCCTTTTTTATATTTTTCCATTAAGATAGGCGAGTTTTATAAATTTTATTTTTGCCTTTCGCGGAATAATTAAACCATCAACTGGCCAAAGACGCCTTGTAACAGGATCATATTTTACATTCATCGCAATATTTGTGAATTTCTTGTTTGTGGAAATGATAAAACCAACCGTGAGTTGTGCCTGTGGGAGTTCTTTTGGCAATTCCTTTTCTGTTGTGTAAGTGGCATCCATCCAAAGAATCGCGCAAACTGGGTTTCTTATTTTTGTTTTTTCTTTTATGGCCATGATTAAAATATACAGTATTATTATATCACTAAAATAAAAAGAGGCGCATTACACGCCTCTTTTAAAATGGGGGTATCATTTTATGATGCGAACAAAAATGTTGAGAGGTAATTTGAAAATATTTTTCAAAAATGTATGTTTCTCTATAAGGTTTGCCACAGGCGGGCTTATTTGATAAAAATTATCTAATAATTAAATTAATTGTAGTGTATATAGGCTAAGACATATAGCGTTTGCCAAATGATTAAACTCACTTTTTTCAAAAAATTAAATCACTTATATCCTATTCTGGTATTCTGCGGAATGACAGAATAGGATATGAAAAAAATAAAAACCCCTCCTTGCTAGCAGGGGGGGGTTGAAAATAAAAAATTAAAGTTTTAGAGAATGGGTCTAGTAAATTCCAACCCAATAAGATATCCCAAATTTCTGGTCCAAAAAACTCTCTTTTTCCGAAAATCCTTGTATGTCAATAAGGCAATCTCTTTTGCCCAATCCGGAGTTAAATCTCTCAATACCTTAATACGAGTTTCGCGGGATGCTCGACCCTTTTTTTGAATAACTTCAGGAAAATTATTCCATTTTTCCCAAAGTAATCTACGAAGTTTTCTTCCCATCCGTATTGCTTCTTTTATTTTCATTTCTTCTCCTTTTTTATTTTAAAAATTTATTTTCTAAAAGAACTTTGTCTTGTCTTGGATAATAAACCTTTTTATAGAGATGTCAAGTAATTTAAATTTTCCATATAATGTTATATACAACAGTTGAATCTTTTGTTATTATTTATCTCATAGAATATGCTATTAAAACATCTCACAGGGCGAGAAGTGGTAGTTTTAAATAGATGTAAAATAATTAGAATATAAAATTATATGGAAAATAGCGGTTCTAAATTAGACAAAATAATATCTCTCGCAAAGAGGCGCGGTTTTATATATCAAGGTTCAGAAATATATGGTGGGCTTGCGGGAACATGGGATTATGGCCCATTAGGGGTAGAACTCAAAAATAACATAAAAAACCTTTGGTGGAGCCGTTTTGTGCGAAATAGAGGCGATATTTTCGGCTTGGATGCCGCCATTTTAATGAATCAGGGCGTATGGGAAGCAAGCGGTCATACAGATGGTTTTTCCGACCCTCTTGCCGAATGTGGGAAGTGTAAGAAACGTTACAAAATAGATGAATTAAAAGAAAAAAAATGTCCGGAATGTGGGGGAGAATTAGGTGAAGAAAAACAATTTAACATGATGTTTAAAACAAATGTCGGCGCAGTTGAAAATAAAAATTCAATATCCTATTTACGCCCTGAAACAGCGCAGGGGATTTTTGTTAATTTTAAAAATATAATTGATTCATTCCATCCACAACTTCCTTTTGGCATTGCGCAGATAGGAAAAGCATTTAGAAACGAAATCGCGCCTCGTGATTTTATATTTAGAACTCGCGAGTTTGAACAAATGGAAATAGAATATTTTGTTTATGAAAAAAAATGGAAGAAGAGTTTTGAAGAGTGGGTAAAAGAGATGCGCGAGTGGATAAATGAAATAGGTTTAAATAAAAAAAATGTTCACGAACATGAAGTTCCTAAAGAAGAATTGGCTCATTATTCCAAAAGAACTATTGATTTTGAATATGACTATCCGTTTGGGAGAAGTGAATTATACGGTCTTGCGTACAGGACAGATTTTGATTTAAAAAACCATACCGCAAATAGCAATGTTCCACTTGAATATTATGACCAAGAGAAAAATGAAAAGATTGTTCCTCATGTTATAGAGCCAAGTTTGGGGGTTGATAGAACTATATTAGCCCTGCTTTGTGATTCTTACACAGAAGAAGATGTGAATGGTGAAGTAAGAGCATTGTTTAAATTTAAGAAGGAAATTGCGCCGATAAAAATTGCCGTATTGCCACTTTCAAAAAAATCAGAACTGCAGAAGATCTCTAAAAAAATATTTGAAAATTTAAAAAACAAATGGATTTGTATGTATGATGAAACACAGTCAATAGGGAAAAGATACAGAAGACAGGATGAGATAGGAACTCCTTATTGCGTCACAATAGATTTTGAATCTGTTAATGATAAAAAGGTGACGGTGAGAGAGAGAGATAGTATGAAACAAGATAGGATACCAATTTCTGATTTGAAAGAATACTTCAATCAGAAATTGTAAAATACCAAATTACAAGCACCGAATTACAAACAAATTAGAATAACCAAAATACAAAATTCAAAAAAAAGAAAACAGATTCAAAAACTGGCACGACTCTTTGAAACTTCGATATTATGAATTAAAAATCTAGCACGATTCTTTAAAAGCTCATTTAGAGCTTTTAAAGTTAGAAGTTTCAAAGTTAGAACATTTGAAATTAGAATTTAGAAATTGTTTGTAATTTGGAATTTGTGGTTTGGAATTTAGTGAATTTTTTAAAAAAATATGGATAAAGAAAACAAATCTCTCGACAAGCTCGAGACAAGAAAAATACTTCTTTCGGGTGTAAAGCCCTCTGGTCATCCACATATAGGTAATTATTTTGGAGCAATGAAACAATTTGTGGCTCTTCAAGATGATTATGAATCATATATTTTTATTGCTGATTTGCACGCGCTGACAATTGTTCAAAATAAGGAGCAAATGAATAATTATATATATAATATAGCCGTTGATTATTTGGCCATCGGGCTCAATCCCGAAAAAGTAGTTTTGTACAAACAATCAGATATTCCTCAAGTTTCTGAAATGGCGTGGATATTTAATTGTATAACCACAATGCCATTTCTTATGAGAGCCCACGCGTTCAAAGACGCTGAAGCAAAAAATAAAGAAATAAATGTCGGGGTATTTGGCTATCCAATACTTATGGCCGCAGATATCTTGCTTCCGGGTGCAGATGTCGTGCCGGTCGGAAATGACCAAAAACAGCATGTTGAATTTGCTCGAGACATAGCTCAAAAATTTAATAACATTTTTGGAAAAACATTTAAATTGCCGGAGCCGATGATTTTTGAAAATATAGGAACAATTATTGGAACAGACGGCCAAAAAATGAGCAAAAGTTATCAAAATACAATAGAATTATTTGCGACAGATGAAGAATTGAATAAAGCAATAATGGGGATTGTAACGGATTCAAAAGATGTAAAGGATAAAAAGGAACCTGAAAAATGTAATATATTTAATTTGCATAAACTTTTCAGTCCCGACGAGGAATTAAAGGACCTGAGAGATAGATATGTGAATGGAAAAATAGGATACAAAGAATCAAAAGAAGTTTTATTAAAAAATGTGGTAGATTTTATAAAACCAATAAGAGAAGAGAGAGAAAAAATACAAAAGAATAGAGAATATATTTTGGATGTACTTGAAAACGGTGGGAAGAAAGCAGAAAAAAAGATTTCAGAAAAAATGGAAGAAGTTAGAACCAAAATTGGTTTGAGTTTAAAATAATCATAAACCAATTTTTTGAAATCACAAATTACAAGCACCAAATCACAAATTTATCCCGTAGCTTCGCGAAGCGAATGGTATGGGACAAATTCAAATTATCAAAATACAACCTGCCTGCCTGCCGGCAGGCAGGCAGGAATTCAAAAAAGTTTGAAGCATTAGAAATTAGAAATTAGAATTTAGATATTATTTGTAATTTGGGATTTGTGGTTTGGAATTTAAAATTATAATTATTATGAATCGTATATATATTAAAGATCTAAAAAAACATATTGACTCTGAGGTGGTTCTTGCTGGTTGGGTTAATGTTCGTCGCGACCATGGAAAACTTATCTTTATTGACCTGCGAGATAAAAGTGGAATTGTCCAAATGGTTGCATTGCCTAATCACGAGAGTGCTCATAAAATTGCAAACACGGTTCGTAATGAATGGGTTTTAGAAATTTCCGGGTTGGTAAACAAAAGACCCGAAAAGATGGTAAATAAAGACCAAGAAAACGGTGATATAGAAATTGAAATCAAAGAAATTAAAATTTTAAACGAGGCCGAAACTCCCGCTTTTGAAATAAATTCAGATGGAAAGGATATTAATGAAGAAATAAGAATGAAATATAGATATTTGGATTTACGCAGAGATAGAATGCAAAAGAACATAAGAAATAGGCATAATGTAATTAAATCAATAAGAGATTTCTTTGATAAAGAAGGATTTATAGAGATTGAGACTCCAATTCTCACGAAATCAACTCCGGAAGGAGCGCGCGATTTTGTTGTCCCTTCAAGAACCCAAAACGGAAAATTTTATGCTCTTCCACAGGCACCACAACAATATAAACAACTCCTAATGGCCTCTGGTATGGAAAAATATTTTCAAATCGCAAGATGTATGAGAGATGAAGATAGCAGGGGAGATAGACAACCGGAATTTACACAAATGGACTTGGAAATGAGTTTTGTTGAAAAAAAAGATGTAATGAATATAAATGAAAAAGCACTTATAGAAGTCATACAAAAAAATTATCCGAAGAAAAAGATTCAAGAAATTCCATTTCCACGACTCACATACAAAGAAGCTATGGAAAAATATAAAAAGGATAGTCCTGATCTAAGAAAAAACGCAGATGATTCTAATTTGTTGGCGTTTTGTTGGATTATTGATTTTCCATTTTTTGAAAAGGATGAAAAAAGTAAAAAGTGGACATTTACACACAATCCATTTTCTGCACCAAAAAATGAATTTTATGATGATTTGATGAATAAGAAAAACATTGGAGAAATTTTAACAGACCAATATGACATTGTTTTGAATGGTAATGAAATAGGGGGTGGAAGCATAAGAAATCACAGACCAGAGGCTCTTAGGAAAGTTTTTGAAATAATGGGGCACAAAGAAGAAGACATTGAAAAAAATTTTGGGCATATGATGAGGACATTTTCTTCGGGGACACCTCCTCATGGAGGAATTGCGTGGGGAATAGATAGGTTAATGATGCTCTTGCAAAATGAACTAAGTATTCGCGAAGTAATTGCATTTCCAAAAACAGGCGACGGCAGGGATTTGCTTATGGACTCGCCGGCTGAAATTTCAAAAACGCAGTTGGACGAGTTGGGAATAGAAATCAAGAAAACGCGGACTAAAAATGCGAACTGAACGCGGACTTATGCAGACAAAAAAATAATCACGACACCTTAATTAAGGTGTCGTGATTTTAATGTGGTTATCAATACGGAGAGTATTCTTTTCCTTTTCTGCACTTGTAATCCCTGCATTTAATTAGTTTTTGATTTGTTTTGTTTGAAGAAAATAAATCAATATTTGATAAAAGTCCTTCAACTAAAAAATGCATAATTCCTCCTAATATTTATTTTATTTTTTGTTCTAGATATTCAGAATATGTTTCCTCCATGGCCTGATTGACTATTCCAATATATTCAAGGGCCTGCTTAAAAAAAACAATATCATCTGGGTTATCTTTAATTTTTTTAGTAAGTTTTTGAATTCTGCCTATATCAAAGGCAATTACTTCCATCTCATCTTCGTCTTTAAGTTTGTTGAAAACAATTTCAAGTTTTTTTGAAACATTTTTTCCCAAATTTATAAGACGATTGAATATTTCTTTTTTTTTCTCCGTCCGAAAATATTTCTTTTCTTTCCCCGTCTGGGGAAGACCTATTTAACAGGGTTACCAGAGGAGATATTCTTGCTTTGGCAGTTATATATGCTGGCTCTTTTTCTTCTTCGGAATTATAAAAATCCATAGATTCTCCTTTTTATGTTATAATTTATTAGATTTTAAAGATCGTTCAGTTTTAAATATATAATAACTTCAATAAAAAGTCAATGATGAAAGAAATAATTAACCAGACCACTTCAAAAACATTTATAACCAAAACAAATGTTTTTGAAGGCCCTTTAGATCTACTTTTAGAGCTCATAGAAAAACGAAAACTGTTCGTAAATGATATTTCCCTTGCTCAGGTCACAGACGATTATATTAAATATGTTAATAACTTGGAAAATTTTGATGTCCCCCATGTAGCAGATTTTCTTCTGATAGCATCAACCCTTCTGTTAATAAAATCTAAATCATTATTACCAAACCTCGACCTTACAGAAGAGGAGGAATTAAATATTGAATACTTAGAAACGAGATTAAAACTATATCAACAAATGAGAAGTTTGAGCCAGTATGTTAATGAACTTGCCTCGGGAGATAAGATATTTGAAAGAGAATATTTTGTTGATATAGAGCCCGTCTTTTCTCCGAGCGGAGATATATCAATAGAAAATTTATTTTCTGCAATAAAAAAGCTTATTGACAGATTGCCAAAGAAAGAAAAAATTCCATCAACAAAAGTAAAAAAGGTGGTAAAATTGGAGGAAATTATAGATAATTTAAGAGATAGGGTTCAAGGAAGTTTTAAATTGAGTTTTAATGAATTTTCAAAAAAGGGAAAATCAGAAAAAATTAATGTGATTATTAGTTTTTTGGCACTTTTAGAACTTGTGAAGCAGGAAATTATTTTGGCTAAACAAGAAAATCATTTTGAAGATATAGAGTTAGAAAATAATAAACCGACAGTGCCAAAATACTAAAAAACAATAAAACAATGAAACAAGAAAACAATGAAGCAATGAATCAAATAAATTTGGATGCAAAAATAGAATCAATACTTTTTTATAAAGGAGAACCGATGTCTGTAAAAGAACTGGCAGATATTTTTGATGTAGGTATTTTTGAAATAAGAAAAAATTTAAAAATACTTGAAGAAAAACTTCAGGATAGAGGAATCAAATTAATTTCCCTTGAAGATAAAGTAATGTTAGGAACGACAAAAGAGATGTCTGAAATTATAGAAAAGATGAGAAAAGAAGAATTAACAAGAAATCTTGGGAAGGCGAGTTTGGAGACTTTAACAATTGTTTTATATAAAGGGCCCATATCAAAACCCGACATTGATTATATAAGAGGTGTTAATTCAGCCACAATATTAAGAAGCTTACTTGTCCGCGGGCTCATAAAAAAGGAGGAAAATAAGAAAGATAAAAGAACCTACTTATATGGTCCCACAATTGATTTAATTTCTTTTCTCGGCCTTAAAAAAATAGAAGAACTGCCAGAATATGAAAAAATAACACAATCAATTGATGAATTCAAAGAAATGTTTAAAAATGAGAATGATGACAGTTTTGAACAATCTGATGAAATCGGTGGGGAAAAGAAAAGTTTTGGAAAATAAGGATAAAATGATAATATCTACTCTGTGGAATGAAAACTTTTAGGTTTTATGGTACCAAAGTATTATATTCCACAGGGTAAATATTATAAAATAATTATGATTGAAGAAGAAAAAAATATTTTAGATTCTCAAAAAAATCCAATAAAAATTATCCCCTCTATTTTGGTGGTTTTATTTTTTTCTATTGTTGTTTATTTATCTTTTTTTTCTTTTAATGAAAATGGAATAAATAATATTTCTAAACAAGAAATTTTACCGAATAAAATTCTCATATTAAAACTGGAACAAGTTCCTCTAGAAGCAACAGCAGTGTTTGTTTGGGATGTTTATAATCAAAGAGAAATTTTTTCAAAAAATTCAGAAACGCAATTACCTTTGGCCTCTTTATCAAAAGTTATGACAGCGTTGGTTGCAAGCGATTATGATGATAAAAATATAATAGTCAAAATAGATAAAGAAAATTTAAAACATGATGGTAATAATGGTCTTATAGATAATGAGAGATGGAATCTAAAAAATTTGCTTGATTTTACTTTGATTTCTTCTTCAAATGACGGTGCCAGCGCCGTTGCTACTGCCGTTCAATCCATCTCAAAAAAAGAATCTGAAAACGAGATTATGTCTTTTGCGGAAAAAATGAACAAAAAAGCAAAAGAGTTAAATTTAAAACAAACATACTTTTTGAATGAATCGGGATTAGATATTGATGAAAATTATTTAAGTGGATCATATGGGTCGGCTCGAGATATCACAATGCTTTTTGACCATATTATTAAGAATAAACCATGGATACTTGAGGCAACCTCTTATAAAAACTTAAGTTTAAAATCCGAAGATAAGGTTCACAATACAGAGAATACAAATGAAATAATAGACAATATCCCATGGATAATAGCTTCAAAAACTGGATATACAGATTTAGCTGGAGGAAATCTTGTTGTGGCTTTTGATAATGGGATGATGAGACCGGTTATTGTCTCTATTCTCGGGTCATCAAAAGAGGGAAGATTTGAAGACATAAAAAAAATAGTAGATGCTGTTTTCACATATAAAAATATAGAGGAATAAAAAAGCCACCCCAACTGCTGTTTATTTTAACGGGGGTGGCCAATGGTCATTTATCAAGATTTCTATTCTTCATCTCAAAAAGTTGAACAAAAATCTTGAGCATAAATCATCGTATTATCAGGTCTTTGTATATTATAGCAAACCCTAAAATATTGTCAAGGTAAAAAAATATTACTTACCCCGTGAAATCCAGAGGATATTTCAGTGGGGTGGATTCAAAATCTCATTAAGAGATTTTGAATTTATTGATTTTATGATTTAGTGATTTAATGATTTTATGATTTTAAACATAATAAAAGTATTTACACCATCCGCCGTTGCCTTTTTTATAGGTATTGGTTTCGCGCCTATCATAATAAACTATTTGTATAAGCACAAAATGTGGAAAAAGAGTACCGGTAAAAAAGCTATTGGTGGTGGTGACACTCCTATATTTGATGAATTACACAAAGGAAAAGAGGTTGGGACTCCTAAAATGGGTGGAATTGTGGTTTGGGGTAGTGTAATTTTAACAACTTTATTTTTTTTAATATTGCCTTATATTTTTAATTTTGAAATAACCTCAAAATTAAATTTCTTTAGTAGAAACCAGACATGGTTGCCTTTATTTACTTTATTAGTAGGAGCCCTGATTGGTTTGATTGACGATTATTTTGAAGTTAAAGGAAAAAAAGATTATTTAGCAGGTGGGTTATCGTTGAAAAAAAGATTATTGGTAGTATTTGTCGTTTCACTAATAGGAGCTTGGTGGTTTTATTCAAAACTTGAAATGACATCTATCGCGATACCTCTCGTGGGAGATTTAAATATAGGATTTTTGTTCTTACCTTTTTTTATAATCGTAATGTTGGGGATATATTCTGGGGGGGTTATAGATGGGATAGACGGTCTTTCTGGCGGAGTTTTTTCTTCAATATTTGCTGCATACGGAATTTTAGCATTCGCCCAAAATCAAATTGACCTTGCAACTTTCTGTTTTGTTATAGTTGGGGGTCTTTTGGCTTTTCTTTGGTTCAATATTCCTCCAGCGAGATTTTACATGTCAGAAACAGGTAGTATGGCGCTAACAATGACCCTGGCGGTTGTGGCATTTCTTACAAAAGAAGTTTTACTGCTTCCAATAATAGCGTTTCCTTTAATCATAACTACACTCTCAGTTATAATTCAGGTCCTCTCAAAAAAAATACGGGGGAAAAAAGTTTTTTTAGTAGCACCACTACATCATCATTTTGAAGCGAAAGGGTGGCCCGGACATAAGGTTGCGATGCGTTATTGGGTAATAAGTATGGTCTTTGCGTTTGTTGGAGTCATAATTGCGTTACTAAAGTAACGCAAAAATTTAAAGTGCAAATTTCAAAGTGTAAAATGACAATGTAAAATGTTAAAATCGTTGAGCAAATTTTCTGGAAGAAAATTTGCATCTAATTATTTATTTGCCGAAGGCAAATCCCACAATTTTACATTTTGATTTTTACATTTTTAACTTTATATCATGCGCGAACACAAAATAGATAAAATATTTCTATTGACAACGGCTATTATGGTTTTGGGGGGGCTTTTTATTTTTACATCGGCATCACTTGGTTTATTGGCAAGAGATGGAGCAAGTTTTTCTTCGGTTGCTTTCAATCAAATTTTCTTGGGTGTTTTTCTTGGTTCATTGGCGCTCATTTTATTTTCAAAAATAAATTATAAAGTTTGGAATAAATATGCTTTTTATATATTTTTGGGGTCTTTGATATTAACAGCCCTAGTTTTTATTCCCGATGTAGGTATTAAACACGGTGGAGCAACAAGGTGGTTATCACTCGGTCCATTCTCATTTCAACCAGCAGAATTATTAAAAATAGGATTTGTGATTTATTTTTCAGCATGGCTTGCCGGTGTAAAAACAAAAATTTTATCTTTAAAATATGGGATTATCCCTTTTTGTATAATGATTGGAATTATTGCAGGAATTCTACTCGGGCAACCAGACACAGGAACCTTAATTGTAATAGTGATAACAGGGATGGGTATGTTTTTGGTTAGCGGAGGAAAGTGGAAACACATACTTGGTTTAATTGTAGTTATATCAATAGGATTTATAATACTCACTTCTTTTGAACAGTATTCCTACTTAAAAGATAGGGTTTTAACATATTTTGACCCGGGGCGAGATCCTACTGGGTCGGGATATCAAATACAACAATCTCTCATTGCAATTGGTTCTGGAGGGATGTTTGGTAGGGGTTTTGGACAAAGTATACAAAAATTTAGTTCTCTTCCTGAACCCATAGGGGATTCAATATTCGCAGTTTTCGCAGAAGAGTGGGGGTTTGTTGGAAGTATTGTTTTATTTATTTTATTTCTTGTCTTTACATTTCGTGGTTTTAAAATTGCTTCAAGAGCCCCGACAAATTTTGGTAGATTGCTTGTTGTTGGAATTATATTGTTGATAATAACTCAATCAAGTATAAATATCGCGTCAATGTTAGGGGTGAGCCCAATAACGGGAATGCCGCTGATATTTGTAAGTAAGGGCGGAACCGCTTTATTTTTTGCCCTTGCATCTGTTGGAATTGTGCTAAATGTGTCTAAATACCGCAAAGCGGTATAAATGCAAAATGTAAATCTCAACCTGCCCGCCAAAGCCCAGAGCCAACCTTTCGTGGACACACAATCCTTAACAATCAATAACCACTATTAATGACAAACAAAACTTATATGGCTTCAGGTGATGGCAGGCGGGAATGTAAAGTTGTGGAGTTCGCCGAAGGCCTGCCTGCGGAGGCAGGCGAACAATCAATTAAATGCAAATTTTCTTTCATAAAATTTGTTTAGTAATTTTAACATTTTACATTGTCATTTTACCTGCCTGCCGACAGGCGGGTTGATTTTTTAATTTTAAATTAAATATCACAAATTTACTTCGTTTGTTTTGAGATAACTTTATTATATAATAAATAAGATGAAAATCGTATTTACAGGCGGGGGCACGGGTGGACATTTTGATCCAATTATTGCCGTTGCTGAAGAAATTAGAGAAATAGTTAAAGATGAAAATCTATTAGAACCAGACCTATTTTTTTTGGCGCCCGACCCTTATGATAAAAGGGCGCTTTTTGAACTTGGTATAGAGTATAGAAAAATATCTGCGGGAAAATTAAGAAGATATTTTTCTTTAATGAATTTCTTTGATTTATTTAAAACGGGGTGGGGAATAGTAAAAAGTATTTTTGTAGTGTTTAATATTTTCCCGGATGTAATTTTTTCAAAAGGAGGTTATGGAAGTTTCCCGGTTGTTTTAGCGTCTAAAATTTTTAAAATTCCATTAATAATCCACGAATCAGATAGCATCCCCGGGAAAGTTAATAAATGGGCTGGAAAATTTGCTCGTAAAATTGCTATTTCCTATCCAGAAGCATCAAATTATTTTCCTGAAGAAAAAATAGCTCTGACTGGTAATCCTATAAAAAAAGAATTATTGAGGTCATCAGAAACAGGCGCGGCAGAATTTCTGAAATTAGAAAAAGATGTTCCCGTAATTTTTATAATAGGCGGGTCATTGGGGTCTCAAACAATAAATAATGTAATCATTGACTCACTATCAAAACTTGTAGAAAAATATCAAATTATCCACCAAACAGGAGAAAAAAATTTTGAGGAAACAAAAAATTTGGCAGATATAGAATTAAAAAATAGTAAGTATAAAAATAGATACAAACCTTTCTCTTATTTGAATACAGTCGCAATGAAAATGTCTGTGGGAGTCGCTGATTTAATTATTTCAAGAGCCGGTTCAACAATTTTTCAAATAGCAGTTTGGGGCCTCCCAAGTATAATAATCCCGATTACAGAATCCAATGGAAATCATCAGAGAAGAAATGCCTTTAACTATGCTTCTACTGGGGCTTGTGTAGTTATAGAAGAAAATAACCTTTCGGACGATATTCTAATCTCCCAAATAGAAGAAATTATGAATAATGAGATAAAAAGAAATAATATGATTAGTGCGACAAAATTATTTGCCAAAACTGATTCAGCAAAAATAATTGCCAGAGAACTTCTTAGTATTGCCCTAGAACATGAAAAATGAAAAATGTCCCCAGGGACATTTTTCATCCATACTTGGAAACCTCTGGGAGAGGTTTTCAAGAGTAGTGTCAGGTTTTCATCCCTACTTGGAAACCTCTGGGAGAGGTTTTCAAGAGTAGTGTCAGATTTTAATTCACATTTTTTGTGTTTTTTAAAACAAAACGAAAAAATCTTTTCTACACTTAACTCTGCTATAGCAGAGTTAAGTGTAGAGGGAATATAATGTTTTTTAACTTCAACTTACTTATATGAAAAAATATAGTAGAGGAGAACTAACTAAAAACATTTTAAAATTTATTGGAGAGTATTTTGGTATCTCAAAACATATAATTTTTCTTGAAACAAGAAAAATTAATAATGAAGATTCTTTAAAAGACGAGTTTGAATTATAAAAAGATGTCGTAAATCTGCGATAGCAGATTTACGACATCTTTCAAAAATTAAGTAAAAGTATGTTAAAATGGACCACATGAACAAAACCAATAAAAAAAGTTTTAAAAACAAACCTACACTTAATTCTGCGATAGCAGTAATAAAGTGTAGGTTTGTAAAAAATAAAAAAGCCCCGACAAGCGGGGCATTGGAGTAAAACTTTATTCTGGCTTTGGCACTTTTACCAAAACCGTTGCAACATAGTCGTGTTGATTTATCACCAATTCTCTCTTAACTACAAGAGAGAATCTCAGGATGTCTTCGCCAAGATACTTGGCGAGGATAACACGACCCTCAAAGGCCGCCTTATCAGTGGCCATCTGCATATCGCGCGACTTTGCAGTCACGAGAACATACAGATTTCCATCTTCTTCAAAAACTTGGAGGGGACCAAGTTTTTGAGCTCGCAACCACGATATTTCCGTGGTTGTATTTTTCAAAACTTTTTCTCCCTCTTCTTGTGAGAAAAGAGAGGTAGAAATTAATAGAATTGAAAAAACAAAAAACAACTTTTTCATTTTTTACTCCTTTATTTTTGTGATTTTTTTGTTAAAAAACTATCTTTGAAAATTCTTGTTTGAAATGCAACTCATATATAAGATTAAAATATGAGAAAAACATTTAAACATGTTGTATTTCACCCCAGAATTTACACTTTATTATCTGTATGTATTATAGCATATTAAATTGTATTTTGTCAAGCTTTTTCTAAAACATGCCTAAAAATAAACCTATTTTAAAAATAAAATTATCAAGAAACATGGACAGAAAATCGAAGTTGATAAGTTTCTTGTTTTTTTATTATATTAGTGTATATTTAATCACATAAACGCTCCCGCCAGCCGAAAGGTCCGCGGGAGTTTTTTTTGTGATATAATTTTTTGTATGAAAACAGTAATATTAATAGATGGAGAAAATTTTATAAAAAAAGCAGAAAACTCTTTAAATAAAAAAGGCATAATTTGGCACCAGTTTGATTTCAATGGTTTATTTAATTTAGTATTAAATGGTTATAACATAAACAAAGTTATTTTTTATTTTGCGAAACTTAAAGAACATAGGGACACAAAAGAAAAATCTAAGGAACTCATAGAAAAACAAAGACTATTAAAAACTCACTTAGAAAAACAAGATTTTGAAGTCATTTTTTCCGGCAGGGTTAGAGGTTTTCAAGAAATTAGGTTTCTTGGTAAAAAATCTTTGATTTTTAAAGAAAAAGGTGTGGATGTTAGAATAGGAGTAGATATGGTAAGTTTTTCTTGCGACAGATTATTTGATCAAATAATTTTAGGCAGTTCTGATTCAGATTTACAACCTGCAATAAGTAATGTTAAGAAAAGAAATACTATAGTCGTTTATCTTGGTTTTGAAGAAAATCAAAACAAAGGAATTTCTTATAATAGTAATAAAACAATTCTTATCAGAAATTCAGAAATAATGAAATTTTTGAATCCAAATGAAAAATAAAAATGTAAAAAATAATGTGGTTGTTCGTTTTGCTCCGTCGCCGACGGGTTATTTGCATATTGGAGGAGCAAGAACTGCTTTATTTAATTATATTTTTGCAAGACAAAATAATGGGAAACTTATATTAAGAATTGAAGATACAGACAGGGAAAGGTCTACAAAAGAATATGAAAAAAGCATAGTGGACACGATGGATTGGCTTGAGCTTGATTATGATGAAATTTACAGACAATCAGAAAGAACCGAAATATATAAAAAATATTTAAAAAAAATGATAGACGACGGAAGTGCATATGTTTCAAAAGAAAAACCAGAGAAAGGTGGTGGCAGAGATGAAGTTATAAGATTCAAAAATCCAAACAAAAAAGTCATTTTTAATGATTTAATTACGGGAGATATTGAAGTTGATACAACCGATCTTGGGGATTTTGTTATTGCTAAAGATTTGGAGACACCCATTTTTCATTTAACAAATGTCATAGATGACCACGAGATGGGAGTAACTCATATAATAAGAGGGCAAGACCATATTTCAAACACTCCAAGACAAGTCCTTATACAGGAAGCAATTGGGGCGCAGAGACCGGTATATGCTCACATACCACTTATTTTAGCTCCAGACAAATCAAAACTTTCAAAACGCCACGGTGCTGTTAATGTTGTTGAATATAAAAACTCAGGATATTTGTCTGATGCCATTATAAATTTTTTGGCATTTTTAGGATGGAACCCGGGAGATGAAAGAGAAATTTTAACTCGAGAGGAATTATTAAAAGAATTTAAGATGGAGAAAGTCCAAAAAGGAGGAGCCGTATTTAATATTGAAAAATTAAATTGGTTCAACAAAAAATATATACAAATGTTATCCGATAAAAAGTTTGAAGAATTTGTGAATGAATTTATGCCAGAAGAAATAAAAAAATTCCCAGATTACAACAAAAAAATAAACAAAATTATTCCAATTATAAAAGAAAGGATTGAAAAGTTTGTAGACATAAAAGACATGCACGAAAGGGGAGAGCTTAAATATTTTTTTGAACAACCAGAATACGAAATTAAATCATTAATGTGGAGAGATGAAAAAAATATTCAAGATACAAAAAAACATTTGGAAAAAACCTTAAATCTGTTAGAAAAAATGCAAGACAATAATTTTAATTCTGTGTCAATAAAAGATGCCATCTGGAACTATGCGTCAGAAAAGGGAAGGGGAAATGTTCTTTGGCCAATGAGATATGCCTTATCTGGTTTAGAAAAATCACCAGATCCATTTATTCTCGCTGTGTTGCTTGGTAAAGAAGAGACCAGCAACAGAATAAAAACAGCAATTAAAAAAATTGATCTCATGGAATGAATTCAAATGCTCTTACTTGAAAACCTCTGGGAGAGGTTTTCAAGAGTGGTGCCAGGTTTTTTATTTATAATATTGAGCATTTGAATTCATAATATTTTTTTGTTTTTATAATTTTCACAAATGAAATTCTATCAAAAAACAATATATCTAATTTTTTTGTTATCATTTTTTTTATATACACCTTTCGTAATACATTCTGCTAACGCATCATCTATTAGCGAATTGCGATCTGAAATTGATGATAGAAATACAAAAATTCAAGAATTGGAAAAAGAAATCGTTGGGTATCAAAAAATATTAGAATCCATTGGGAAAGAAAAAGACACGCTTCAAAATGCTATTCAAATTCTTGAAATATCCGGAAAAAAATTATCAGCAGATATGAAAATTACAGAAGGGAAAATAGGTTTAGCCGATTCAAATATAGGTAAACTAAGTACAGAAATATCTGATAAAAAACAGGAAATAACACAAAGTGATAGAGCCCTTTCTGAATCAATAAAGAGAATGCACGAATTTGATTCAAGCTCTTTGGTTGAGATTGTCATCGTGTATGAAAAAATGTCTGATTTTTGGAATATAATTGAAAATTTGGAAAAATTTCAATCTGGCATAAAAAATAATTTGGACAAACTTCGCTTGCTTAAAGAAGAATACACAAATAAAAAATTGAACGAGGAGCAAAAAAGAAGGGAATTGGCAAATTTAAGAGCACAATTATCTGACCAGAAAAAAATTGTTGATTACAACAAGATAGAACAATCTAATTTGTTAAAAGAAACAAAAAATAAAGAATCAAACTATAAAAATATGGTAGCAGAAAAACTTAGGTTAAAAGAACAGTTTGAAAAAGAACTTTTAGACCTTGAGTCAGAACTGCAAATAACAATAGACCCGAACAGTATCCCAAAAGCTAGGGCAGGTATTTTAGATTGGCCATTGGATTCTATTTTTATAACTCAATATTTTGGAGATACCCCTTTTTCAAGGTCGGGAGCTTATAGCGGGAAAGGGCATAACGGAATAGATTTTAGAGCTTCGGTCGGTACAAAAATTAAAGCGTCTCTCGGAGGAGTTGTTACTGGAACAGGGAATACAGACGAATCTCCCGGATGTTATTCTTACGGCAAGTGGATTTTAATAAAACATGAAAACGGCTTATCAACCCTATATGCGCACCTCTCTTTAATAAAAGTTAATACTGGTGAAACGGTCAATACCGGAGATATAATAGGATATTCCGGAAATACTGGATATTCAACCGGCCCGCATTTGCATTTAACAGTTTATGCGACGCAGGGTGTTAAAATCGTTAGGTTAGGAGATATAAAAAAGATAACGAATTGTGGTAATATTAAAATGCCTGTTGCTCCACTAAATGCATATCTTAATCCACTAAATTATTTGCAATAATTTGCATTTAAACTAAAATATAATATATAAATAAAATGAAATATTTTTCAAAAAAACAAATGAATGGGGGACTGATAAAATTAGTTATTTTAATAGTGATTGTGATTCTTGCTTTGAGCTATTTTGGTTTTGATTTAAAAACATTTATAGAATCAGACCAAACGCAGGGAAATCTTAAATATGTTTGGGGATTTGCGGTTAATGTGTGGCAAAATTATCTAAAGAGGCCTCTTACATATCTGTGGGATGAAATCTTTATTAAACTTATTTGGGAATCTTTTACCGGCAATATGGAGAAAATTAAATCAGGAGAACCTACTGATCTAGAATTGAATGCATCTGTGGGAATTAAAAATGTCTCCAAAGACATTTTTAATCCATAATTCAAACGCTCTTAACGAGCGTTTGAATCCACAATATTTTTTGTAAGAGCTTTTTAAAATACGGCATTTATAATATTATATAATTTTATTATGGGAACAAAATTAAAAAACAAAAGAAAATCTGTTAAGCGGAGAAGGAGAAATAAACTAAAGCATAGGAATAGATTTAAAAACAAATAAAAGCGCCCCATTGGGCGCTTTTTGCTCCAATTAGGGGGGGAATTTTGTTATATAACGCATGAGTTTATGCACATTAACAACTTTGTGCGACATTAAATAATAAAATATAATAATAAGGTGATGAAAAATGATCTTCGATTACAAAAATATGGTAATCAAAAGCCTTGGAAGATAGAAGAGGTTGAAACTGGGTTGAAACATTTTTTTGAAGAAAATCAAAGGTACCCAACATCTACAGAAATAGATAAATACGGATATTTACCATCATCTAAATCAATACAAAGGAGTTTTGGAGGACTCATTACAATAAGAAAGAAATTAAATTTAGAAAATGATTATGACTTTAGAAAAGGAAAACATAGTTCGGAAAGAGCCTTATATATAAATAAAAGAAACAATCTATTAGAAAAAAAAGTTTACGAGTTTTTGGTTGAGCATTATGATAAACTTTTTGTACATAGAGAATATCTTTTTATGGACGATAGACGCACAAGAGCGGATTTCTTTGTATATGACTCAAAAAACGGATTTTGTATAGATATATTTTACCCAAGCGACAAAAGAAACCTACTAGGATGTTTAAATAATAAACTTAGTAAATATAAAGAGGTGTATATGAGACAATATCCTGTAATTTTTTTACAGATGAATTCAGATATTGATCAAAACATTTTGGATAATATTGTAAAAAATAAAAAGAGAAAACTGTTAGAAGGGCAATGCCTTATGAGTTGGAATACTTTTGTACAATTTTGTAAAAGTAGAAAACATTTTATCAAATAAAGGAACCCAATAAATCTCAACATTCAATGGAATAGGTGTTTTTGTGTAATCTTAATAGACCTACATAGAATACGACATATGTCGCATAAGATACCCGCGCAAAAGGTATATTGTGCGACCCTATATATATTTCTTTTGGTCTACTTCCCCTTAATTATTCATCATTGCTTTTTTGTTTTCTTGCTTTATTGTTTTTTGGGTATAACAACCCAAGAAACGATGTACCCAAGAACCCCCGGGACAATCCCGGTTACAACTGTTATTAAAATCCAAACTAAACGAATAAGAGTTGAGTCAATATCAAAGGTCTCCCCTATCCCCCCACAAACTCCCGCTATTTTTTTGTCTGCATTAGACAAATATATTTTTTTCTTTTGCATGTTTTTTATAAATTTATTTATATCTTTTATTAATTTTCTCAATTCCTATGTTTTACCTTATTAAAAGTCTTATTCGCTTTATAGCTTTTGGCATATTCCTTTGTCCCTGTCCGACTGGATAGTAAGTTGGATAAATGTTGAAAAGTTTATTTTTAACATTTAGGGTCTCAAACTCTTTTTGGGAATAATTTGATACGGATATATTTTTCTGTAATAAAATAGAGCTCACCTGATTTCCAAAGGTTATAATTTTTGTCGGGTTTATGATTTCTATCTCTTTAAATATTATAGACAAGTATTCTTTAAAAAGCGTGTTTGGGAGAGATCTCGCGTCTGGTTGCGTACAGCTCGCCATATTTGTTATGTAAATATTACAATCAGCGATGTGTTTATATAATTGTAGTGCATTTTCTTCATTCCATTCTTCTGGGTGTAAATTGCATATCTTTGATATAAAAGATTTATCAACAAGTCCAAGTCTAGCAAGCATCTGCCAAACTTGTTTGGTGCCTATCCATGGTGCTCTTATTCCTTTCCACTCTGATCCCGCTGATACATTACGAGCGGTTGGATTCATAAAAATAAGCATTATCTTGGGGCAACACAATTTTCCAGCGCCTCTTACCATTTTAATGCTAGTGTGACCATATTTTGCATGTAATACTTTTTCTTCTTTTGGTGTTGGTGTAATTTGTAATTCTTCAAATTCCATATTGTTTTGTCCGCGTTCAGCCCACATTTGGTCTGCGCCAGATCCGCGTCTTACTTTAGTCCTTTACAATTTGATGCCGGAGTATATCCGGCCTTTTTGGCTTCTTCTATTGAGCTGAAGTAAATTTTATTTGCCTCATTTATACGCTTTGCCCCAGAACACCACGGATAATGATACTTTGTTCCATTTTTTGAAGCAACTACCAATCCCCCGCTGTTTTGATTTTCATCTATAATATTTTTAACAGAACTTGAAACATCCGCGAGCATTTTATCGTTTTTAATATTTTCCACGCTTATGGGTAATTTTTGGCCTTCTAAAATAGATAATCTCCCTAACCCAAATCCGGCAAACCCTATTAAAATTATCATAGAAATGACGAAAATTTCGTTGCTTAAAGAATTTGCTATTTTGTCTAAAAACCTCTTGATTTTGTTCCCTGTTTCATATATACTCATCCTATTATTTTAATATAAATTTTTAAATTTTGCATTGTCATTTTTCACTTTGACTTTTGCATTTTACATTTCTATGGCCCATCGTAAAGCCGGAGGTTCGGCTAAAAACTTAAGAGATTCGCAACCAAAATATTTGGGTGTTAAATTGCAAGATGGAGAAAAAGTAAATACTGGCAATATAATAATAAGACAAAGAGGAACTAAATATCTTGCTGGCAAAAATGTTGGGGTTGGTAAGGACCATACACTATTTGCACTAACTAATGGAAAAGTTGAATTCAAAAATAAAAGAAAAATAAAATTTAACGGAAAGGTTTTAATAAAAAAAATTATAAATATAATTGGAGATGAACCTGTTAAAAAAATAAAGACAGAAAAAGTTAAAAAGGCCTACTCCGTAGCCCAACCAAAAGTTAGTGGTACTGGGATAAAAAAAACCAAAAAAGCTACACTAAACAAAAAAACCTCTTAAGAGGTTTTTTTGTTTATTTGTATTTTAATAACTAAATTATTAAAACTTTAAATTCTGCCTCTTTCTCCCCCATTTTTATTTTTATAGCATGTTCCCCCGCTTCTTTTATTGGGGTTTTTAATTGAATAAACTCAGGGTTTATTTTTATTTTAAATTTTCTTTCTAACTCTTTTGAGATTTCTTCCCTATGAATCCCCGCAAATAAATGCCCTTTTTCATTTAATTTTGATTTAATTTCTAAGATTACACCACTTAATTTATTTGAATTTTTGTTAAAAAGATCTTCTTTTATTTTATTTTCTTCATTCTCTCTTTTTTTGATTAGTTCTGCTTCTTTTACAATTATATCTGTGGCAATCCTTGCCAAGCCACGAGGAATTAAAAAATTCTGCGCATACCCATCGGCAACATTTTTAATATCATTTTTGCGTCCAACCCTTGGAACATCTTTTAGAAAAATTATACGCATATATTTTAAATTCAAAACTTAAAACTAAAAATTCACCCTGTTAAATCCTGCCCTGCAGGAATTTTGTTTACGACAAAATTATTTAACAGGGCAAGAAACCACAACTAAAAAATCAAAACTCAAGGGGTGTTGCATTTGTCTTCGGCAAATGATTTATTTTGTTTATAAATTTTTTACAAAAATTTATTCATCAATTTTGCATTTTGATATTATTTGTGATTTGTAATTTGTGATTTGTGATTTCTACTTCTTCAGAAGTAATTCAACAGCTTTATCCATTTGAGGATCTATGCCATTTTCCCTGTCTTTTGCAGTATATTCAACTTTATAATCAGGAACCAAACCACCATTTGATATTGATTTTCCGTTTGGAGTTAACCACCTTGCAACTGTAATCTTTAAAGAAGCCCTATCTTTTCCTATATTAACAAGTTCTTGGACTGATCCTTTGCCGAATGTATTTGTTCCAACTAATTTTGCAACACCGTGTTCACTCAATGCGCCAGCTAATATTTCGGACGCGGAAGCAGAACCATTATCAATAAGTATTATAAATTTCAAATTTTTATCAAATATGTTGTATCCCCTACTTCTATGAATATTATTTTGTTCTTTATTTTTTTCCCCAAAATCTTCGGTTACAACAACCTTGCCCTCTGGCAAAAACCAGCTTGCCATATCAACCGCTGCTCCTAAATAACCGCCTGCATTTCCTCTAAGATCTAAAATTAATTTATTAGATTTTGAATCCACAAACTTTTTTAATGCATCTTTAAATAGATTTGGAGAAACTGATGAAAAATTATATAAACTTAAAACAAAGATCCCATCACTTCTTAATTCTGTATCTATCGTTGGTATTACTATTGTGTCACGAATAATTTCCACATCAAATGATTTATTTAAGCCTTTTCTTATGACGGTTAATTTTACCCTTGTTCCCTTCTCTCCCCTTATTAATTGAACCGCTTCATCTATTGCAATACCTGCTGTATTTTTATCATTTATTGCAATAATTTTATCACCAGAAAGCATACCCGCCCTTTCAGCGGGCGTTCCCTTCAGTGGTGTTATTACCGTTAGTTGATCATCTTTTATACCTATTTCCATCCCAACACCAGAAAAATTACCGTTTATACTTGTCTGAAATATTTCTGCTTCCTTCGGCGGAAAAAATACCGTATATGGGTCACCGAATGAATCGGTTAGACCCCCTATGGCACCCCAGATTTTTTCCTGATTTGTTACTTCCGTTGTTGTTGAAGAAACAAATTTATCATTTAAAATATTCCACACGGCCCAGAATTCTGACAAATCAATACTTTCCACATTCCCTTTTGATACTTCCTCCTTTTTTGGTACCTCCCCCGTTTTGTTTACTATAATATCTATTTTATCTACTTCGGGAATATTATTGTTCCCGACATAAAAACCAACAAAAAAAACAGTGGCTGAGATCGCTAATATACAAAAGGCCAATACAACTTTGTTATCTATTGTTCTTTTCATCAACAATGATTATCTCAAAATATAAAGAATGAAGCAAATGGTTGAAAAAATATGTAAAAAATGATATTATTTTAATGTTAGTTCTTTAGGAGAAATAATGAGAAAAAAACTTTTTTTAAATTTTATTCTTGCATTCATACTTGGATGTGAAACAAAAATGTTTTTGGATGGAAGTATAACTTGGTTTTTATTGTTTTTAGAATCAAAAATGATATTAATAATGCCTCTCGTCCAGAGATTTAAAAATTTTCCTCGCCCATGGTCATAATTAAAAAAAACCCGGGCGATTTTTTTAGGAGTTGTTTTTATGGTTTTGCGATTTTATGATATTATTTATACATGGTAACTAGATATGAATACAGAGACCTAATTTGGGTTGATATAGAATCACCAACTCAAGACGAAATTAGAAAATTAATGGAGGAATATTCCATACATCTTTTTGTTGCTGAAGAACTGCTCCTCCCAACAATAAAACCTCGTGTTGAATTATTTAACGATTATATTTATCTAATATTACACTTCCCCGTTACAAAACATTCTCATTCAAAAAGTATAATGCAGGAAGTTGATTTTATAGTAGGGAAAAAATTTATAATAACAGCTAGATACGACATGATTGACCCTATTCATAATTTTTCCAAAACATTTGAAGTAAATTCCGTTCTTGAGAAAGGAGAGATGGGAGAGCATGCCGGTTTTCTTTTTTATCATATGATAAATAGAATTTATAGATTTATATCAGATGAAATTGAATATAATTCTGCAAAATTAAAAAAAATTGAGGAAGATATTTTTAAAGGCAAGGAAAAAGAAATGGTTAGAGAAATTTCTGAGACAGGACGAGTTCTTCTTGATTTTAAACAAGCAATGATACCACATGGTGAAATACTAAAATCTTTTGAGGGGATTGCCCTAAATTTTTTTGGTAAAAATTTTACATACCCCGCAAAATCAATAATGTCAGAACAATACAAAATAATAAAAAATATAGAAAAAAATAAGGAGGTTCTCGAGGAACTGCGCGAGACAAATAACTCCCTCCTTTCAACAAAACAAAATGAAATAATGAAGACACTCACAATCATGGCATTTATTACATTCCCCCTCACACTTTTAGCTTCCCTGTTCGGGATGAATACTGTGTATAATCCTATTTTGGGGTTGCAAAACGATTTTTGGATAGTAATTGGCTCAATGTCAGTTTTGGCCTCAATATTCTTTGTGTTCTTTAAGTATAAGAAGTGGCTCTAAATTCAAAACCTCTGGGAGAGGTTTTGAATCCATAATATTTTTTCTCATAAAATCAAAATAAAAAAACCTCGCGTTATGTAAATAAGGTTTTTATTCCACGAGGTAAATTTATGAAAATCTTTAATACTCTATCGCGAAAAGTTGAAAAATTTGAACCAATAAATCCGCCGAGTGTGGGTATTTATACTTGTGGTCCGACTGTTTATTCCCGCGCGCACATAGGAAATCTCCGCACATTCGTTTCTACAGATATTTTAAAAAGAATACTTAATTTTTTAGGATATAAAGTAAGTCATGTGATGAATATAACCGATGTTGATGACAAAATTATTAAAGAAAGTAAGGGAGAAAAAAACAAACAAAAAGAAATCACACAAAAATATGAAAAATTGTTTTTTGATGATTTGAAAGAGTTAAATATTGAAATGCCTGAAAAGACGCCAAGGGCAACAGAAAACATACAAAAGATGGTTGATATGATAAAAAACATGGTTCAAAAAGGATATGCGTATAAAACAGAAGATGGAATTTATTTTTCTATTCAAAAATCAAAAAATTATGGAGAGTTGGCAGGTTTAAAAAATGTTTCTGGAACAAAAATAAGAATTAAAAATGATAAGTACGAAAAGGACAATCCACAGGATTTTGCTCTTTGGAAATTCTATGATAAAGAAGATGGCCAAATTTATTGGGATACAGAGATTGGGAAAGGACGTCCGGGTTGGCATATTGAGTGTTCAGCTATGTCCACAAAATGTCTCGGTGAAAGTTTTGATATTCACACAGGTGGGACTGATTTGATATTTCCTCATCATACAAATGAAATAGCTCAAAGTGAAGCGGTTTCTGGTGAGCGTTTTGTTAAATATTGGGTTCATGGAGGGTTTTTAAATATAAAAGAAAATCCGTCTGCAGAAGCAGAAAAAATGTCTAAATCAATTGGAAATGTAATCACACTTGATTCGTTGAAAGAAAAAAACATTAATCCCCTCGCCTATCGTTATTTAACTCTCACTTCTCATTATCGTTCTGAAATGAATTTTTCTTGGGAGGCATTAATCGGCGCGCAAAGCGCTTTAGAAAAACTTTTTGATTTTTATAATGAGTTTGGGAAAAATATCGGGAAAGCTGACAAAAAATATGTTAGTGAATTTAAAAAATTATTAGAAGATGACTTGGCTATGCCCGAAGCGGTAGCTTTAGTGTGGAAATTAGTAAAAGACGATTCTGTTGAAAATGAAGACAAAAAAGCCACATTACTTGAATTTGATAAAATTTTTGCGTTTGGTTTAGATAAATTAAAAAAAGAAGAAATTCCACAGGAAATAAGAAAACTCGCGAGTGAACGCGAGTTAGCAAGAAAAAATAAAGAATGGGAAAAGGCAGACCAGATTCGCAAAAAAATTGAAATTCTGGGTTATGAATTAAAAGATACAAAAAACGGGTTTGAATTGAAAAGCGTTAAATAAGCTTTTCAATCTATAATATTTGTTTTTTATTATCTATATAATAAAGCCCCACAGAACTGATGGGGCCATAAAAAGGTGGAGCGCCTAATTTTATTGTAGAAAAAAATAATACACAGCAAACACAATAAGAATAAACACTACCACAATCCATCATAATTTGTCAACCCCGTTAGATAAAAAATATTTTGGATTCAAATGCTCATTTAGAGCATTTGAATTTCTAACGGGGCAAGCCCTTTATTAATTTCATAAGTGTGGGTTAAAAGTTTTTTAAATATAACAAAAAACATTGTGGATTCAAAACGTCCTTTGGGACGTTTTGAATTTATCCACACCCATCCACACTCTTTCAACTTTTTAGGTCTTCCGTCTATTCCCTGTTAAATATCACTATGTTAGAATCTCACTAATGGCAAATATATCTAACCGATCAATCGATGAACTTAGACTACCGCCTCAAAATATTGAGGCGGAAAAAGCGCTTCTCGGTTCTATTATGTTGAAACCGGAAATCATTCATGAAATTGCGGATATACTAATTCCGGAGTGTTTTTATTCTGAAAAACATAAAATAATTTATGGAATAATGTTGGACCTACTTTCAAAGGGAGACCCGATTGATTTACTCTCCGTTTCTTCAAAGTTAAATGAAAGAAAAAAACTTGAACGAGTTGGAGGAAGAGGTTATCTGACAGACCTTGTATCAATAGTCCCCAGCGCGGCAAATGCTTTATACTACACAAAAATTATTTACAACAAATACAAAATGCGAAATTTGATAGAAGCTGCGGGCCATATTTCATCTATGGGCTATGATGAAGGTGGTGATGAAGAAGAAATTGATGAACTTTTAGATAGAGCGGAGAAAAAAATATTCAATGTAACTAATCTCTCAAAAATTAGACCCTATGTTCATCTTAAAGATGAGCTCGGTGAAGCATGGGACAGAATGGATAGGTTACATAAATCTGGAACTGACCTGAGAGGTATATCTAGTGGTTTTCAAGAATTAGACAATAAATTATCTGGTTTTCAAAAATCTGATTTAGTAATTCTTGCAGCTCGTCCATCGATGGGAAAAACTTCTTTAGCATTGGATATCGCAAGAAAAACGGCTGTAAATCATAATAATGCGGTATGCATTTTTTCTCTTGAAATGAGTTCACAACAGCTTGTTGATAGAATGCTATCGGCAGAATCAAGAGTTGACGCATGGAAACTAAGAACGGGTAAGATAACAGCAGAAGATGATTTTGGACGCTTGAGAGATTCTCTAGACCTGTTATCAAAGGCGCCTATCTTTATTGATGACCAGCCCGGAAATACAATTACAAAGATGCGCTCCGTAGCAAGAAGATTAAAGAGCGAAAGAGACATAAAACTCATTATAGTTGACTATCTGCAATTGATGATTCCGAGCGGAAGGATGAGAAATTCAGATTCAATGGTAAATCAAGTTACAGAAATATCGCGCTCTTTGAAAACACTGGCAAGGGAGTTGGACACTCCTATTATGGCCCTCTCCCAATTATCAAGAGCAGTTGAACAAAGAGGCGGAAGACCAAGATTGTCTGACCTGAGAGATTCTGGTTCCATTGAACAAGATGCCGATGTTGTTATATTTATACATAGGGAGGATAAATATAAAGAAGATTCGGATAAACCTAATATTGCCGAATTATTAATAGAAAAACACAGAAATGGTCCGACTGGTAAAGTTGAACTGTATTTTGATGACAGAAGAGCTACATTTTTAAGTGTAGAAAAGAAGGGATTTGATGATAGTTCAATACAAGACCAAGACATAGTTGACAATTTTTAAACCCTGTTAAATAATTTTAAACGAAGTAAAATTTATAGGAAATTGTTTATAGTTGTTTAATATGTGGGTAAATATATTAATAGTCAAAATTTAAAATTAAAATTTGAAAAATTCTCAAATTTTATTTAATAGGGTAAATATGAATGCAATAGAAAAAACGACAAAAATTTTTTCAAAATTTCCGGGCATAGGCCCTAGACAGTCAAAAAGATTTGTCTTTTTTTTGTTGACAAAAGGAAATGATTTTTTGGATGAATTTATTGAATTATTAAATAAATTAAAAAACGAAATTTCAATGTGTAATTCCTGCTATCGCTTTTTCCCTACTAATTCAAAAGAAAAGAAAACCTGCAATACTTGTTCAGACAAAAATAGAAATTCTTCTATAATAATGTTAGTAGAAAAAGATACGGACTTGGAAAATTTAGAAAAAAGTGGAGTTTACAAGGGATATTATTTTGTGTTAGGTGGGAATATTTCTATTTTCGAAAAAAATCCTGAAGAAAAAATAAGAGCAAAAGAATTAATAAAAAAAATAAATGAATCAATAAAAAATGGCCTGAAAGAAATTATAATAGCGACAAGTTTGAATACAGAAGGAGAAAACACAATGGAATTTGTAAATAAAATTTTAGCACCAATTGTAAAAAAATATTCTCTAAAGGTTTCTGTTTTGGGACGAGGACTTTCAACTGGAACCGAACTTGAATATGTAGATACTGAAACAATAAAAAATGCTCTTCAAAATAGACAATAAACAAAAATCCAAATTTAATAGATATTAAGAATCTTTTTAATTATTTCGTTTTGTTTTGTTCTATTTTATTCGATTTTATATTTTTACACTTCCAGTCGCTATAGCGACTGGAAGTGTAAAAATAGACCGATCTTATAAATCAAAATGTTTTTTAAACTTTTTGTCATTATTTATTCTTTTAACGATTATATAGTTGATAAAATTCTCAACACCGAAATAGTTTGATATAAAATTAATTTCATCCCTGCAAGAATATGGATATATAAAAACAGATTTTTGATACCTCAAAAAGCCGAGTTGTTCGAGTTTTCTTCTTAAAGATGCTCTTGCAGATTTTTTATTTTCTGGAATATCAAATAAAACCATTCTCCAGTTTTTGTCCCATCTAGGTTCTTTTTTTAATTCTAAATCTTCAAGATTATATTTTTTAACTAATTTTATTCCCTTTTTGGTTATATCTATGACTATCTCTCCACCTTTTTTGTATGTTTTTATATAACCATATTTTTTTAATCTATAAATTTCACGATTAAATTTATTTCGGTATTTTTTATCAGTTTCAAATAATTTTATGACCTGTGCCAACTTGGGTAGAGAGATTAATGCAATACTAACAGAGATAGAAAAAAGACTTTTTAAAATTAACTTTGATATATTTATTATTTTTTGTTTATCTTCTGCTAACATTATATTTATTATATTACTTTTCTTATTTTACACAAAATAGCTCGATAGATACATTTGGTGTAAAAGATAATTTTCAAAAAAAATTGTAAATAAAAAAACCTGGCTTGGGCCAGGTTATAGGAATTTTAAAAAATTCTATTCACTACTATAACTTTAAAAGCCCTTGATGGGCTTTTAAAGAGTAGTGTTAGTTTTTAATCCACAACAATCTGGCTTGGGCCAGGTTATAGGAATTTTAAAAAATTCTATTCACTACTATAAAAACCTGGCTTGGGCCAGGTTTTTATTTAATAGATTCTATTTTTACTTTAAAAAATGGCTGCCTGTGCCCTTTCTTTTTAAAATATCTACTTTTTGCCTTATATCTTATGACTGTTATTTTTTTCCCCCTCCCTTCATCTGTTAAGATACCCACTACCTTTGCCCCATCTATGTAAGGGTTGCCCAAGGTTGTATCTTTACCATTATCAACTATTAGAACCTTATCAAACATTATTTTGTCACCAATTTTTGGCTCTTTTTCGCTCTTTATTTTTTCAATATTAATAATGTCTCCTTTAGAGACCTTATACTGCTTCCCGCCTGTTTTTATAACCGCGAATTCATTCATATTAGATAACATTTTACAGGATTTTTAAAAAATAAACAAGAAGACGCAAAAATCTTCAATTTTCGTGTCGTTTGAGGAAATTGTTACTTTTCTTAAAATTCTTTAAGCTATGCTAAAATCTTACAAAACGAAGTTTTATTTTTACTTTATAAAAAACTTAAAAAATGTATAATTTTATTGTTTTTGTTGGTTGTTTTCTTGCTTTCTTGCTTTTTTGTTTTTACTACGGCCCCATCGTTCCCGATTTTCTAATTCCAAATTCAATTTGAACTAGAAAATCGAGGATCCTCGATTTTGATGAATCAAAATCGGGACTAACGCTTAAATGATGTTTTATATTTACATATTAAAATCTGTAAAAAATGGTAAATACTATATAGGAGCAACGAATAGCATAATAAGTAGAATTAATTATCATAATTCTGGCAAAGTAAAAAGTACTAAAAATAGCAGACCATGGACACTGATGCATATTGAAAAATATGACACATTATCAGAAGCTCGAAAGCGTGAAAGTCAAATAAAAAAATGGAAAAGTAGATCGGCTATAGAAAAATTATTGGCCCTATCGTCTAACGGTTAGGACATCGCCTTCTCAAGGCGGAAATCAGAGTTCAATTCTCTGTGGGGTCACAAAGCGTTAAGAAAAAGTAAATTTATTTACTTTTTTAGCTTTGTGAGGGTTTTATATATTGCGAAGTAATTTAAAACCCCGGGTTTTTTAAAAACAAAGTTTTTAAAAAGAAAGCGTTAAGAAAAAGTAAATTTATTTACTTTTTTAGCTTTGTGAGGGTTTTATATATTGCGAAGTAATTTAAAACCCCGGGTTTTTTAAAAACAAAGTTTTTAAAAAGAAAGCGTTAAGAAAAAGTAAATTTATTTATTTTTTAGTGGGCGGTTCGTACGAACGGTACAACAAAGAGAATAGAGAGAAAATAAAAAAAAATAAAAAGTGAACTGCTTCACTTTTCTAGTGGGCGGTTCGTACGAACGGTACAACAAAGAGAACAAAAAGAATTTTAATTTCCTAATTTTAAATTATTATTTTACTTTCTTGATTTTTTGTTTTCTTGCTTTATCGCCTTATTGCTTTTATCGGTCCGGGGGAATCTCATAATAATTTATTAAAAATTTAACAGTATCAATAAATGGCTGTGTTAAAGTATGCGAAGCAAACCCAATTTCTTTTGGTTCTATCGTCATTAAGAATATAATAAATTTTGGGTCATAAGCCGGAAAATACCCAAAAAATGAGTGCAGGTATCTATCTTTATAATATCCACCATTTTCAGAATCAGGTATTTGCGCCGTACCTGTTTTTGCCGCGATACTATATCTTTCTAATTTAACCGTCCCTCCCAAAAGCGCCGAATCAACTACTTCTACAAGCATCCTTGTAATTTCGTCGGATGTTTCTTTTTTTATTACTCTTTTTTCTGTTTCCCCACGAACTGTTTTTGTAAGCCCATTTTTATATTCTATCTTTTTAACAATGTGGGGCATTACCAATAATCCTCCATTAGATAAAGCAGAAAGTGCCCTCACTGTTGTTATGGGGCTTATAGCTATTCCTTGTCCGAAAGATGCCGTTGCATATTCCAAATCTCTCGGGCTGTTCAGGTTGTCTATAATCCCAACAGATTCATTCGGTAAATCAATCCCCGTTTCTTCACCGAGACCAAAATTTTTCATATACTCTGCAAATTTTTTATTTCCCAATTTACTTACAACAAAAGAAGCCCCCGTGTTTAAAGATTGATTTAAAACTTCTTGCATATTAACCTTCCCCCTACCTTTTCCGTCATAATTTGAAATCTTTGCTCCATTCAAAACCAAAAATCCTTTATCATCATATTCCGTATCCACCGTTACAACACCAGCGTCTAGCCCAGACGCCATAGTAAGTGGTTTCATTATAGAGCCCATTTCAAAAACATTTTCAACAATTGGATTTGAAAAAATTGATACATCTTTTTCATTAGAAAAATCATTCAAATTAAAATTTGGGTAAATACCCATTGCATAAATTTCTCCATTTTTCGGATTCATTATCACACCGAGTGTTTTTCTTGAATTCCATTTTTCATTTATTTCTTCTAGTTTTTTTTCAAAAAACCCTTCTACCATCGGCTCTATCGTCGTAACTATATTCCCTTCCCTTTTTTGGTTATCATCACCAAGCGTTGCGCTCACATCTGAAAAAATTTCTGCAAAAAAATTAACATAAACATTTTTATCTTTACGAGATAAAATATTTTCGTAATAATTTTCTATTCCATATCTACCGGCTAAATCGTCACCTTGAAATCCTATAAAACCTATCACATTACTTGCCAGATTATCCCCAGGATAAAACCTCCATCTTTCCTTATAAACATTCACCCCGATTAATTTTAATTCAGTTATTTTTTGAGCAATTTCTGGTGTTAAATGTTGTCCTATTTCTTCATAGGGGTCGGTTTTTTTGACTACTTTTTTAAAATAATCACCCTTATCTATTTCAACTAATTTAGATAATTTTTCATAGACCTCTTGTTCTTTAGAAGGGTCTATTAACTTGGGATTTATTGCAAGAATGAAACCTAATTTTAAGGTTGCGGCAGACACATTAATTCCATTTTTATCTTGGAAAAAAATAGAGCCCCTATCAAAAACATTTTCATTGGGGCGCAAATATTGTTTGTCTGCTTTTATAGAATAATCATCTCCATTAACAATTTGAATAAAGTATAAACTTATAACCAGAACAAGAAAAAACCCCAAAATAAAAAAGGAGATTATTCTTATTCTAAACAAACTATTAGATTCCTCCATGCAATGTTATAGCATTAGTTCCTGTTCCTTTAGATATATAGTTTATTTTATTTACTTTTTTAAAACCAATAGAATACGCGTAATCTAAAGTTAGATTATTTTTTCCTGAAAGATACTGCGATTCCAATTCAGCCATATTAGAAGTAGTCATTTTAATCTCATTTTCAATATTTTCTCTTTTAGCAACATTTCTTATGGTTTGATTTACAAAATATGCATAAAATATTGACACAAATATAAAAAGGAATACCGCAATACAAAAAATTCTTTTTTCTGTTTTACTAATTTTGGTCACTAATTTTTTATCTAAAATAGAATTAATGAGACCAAAACTCATATTTATATTTTGTGCTATTTGTCTCATATTTTTTGAATAATTCTTAATTTTCCACTTCGTGAACGAGGATTTTGTGATATTTCTTCGGCACTTGGCGTAATTGGTTTTTTTGTTATTAAAATTCCCTTTTTCTCTAACGCTTTTTCTTTAAAAAATATTTTCACGACCCTATCTTCTATACTATGAAATGAAATAACCACTATCCTTCCTCCTTTTTTTACCCTATCAAATGCTTTTTTTATTCCACCCTTCAATGCTCCAACTTCATCGTTTACAGCTATTCTCAGGGCTTGAAATGTCTTTGTCGCAAAATGTATTTTTCTATTTTTGTATTTTTCAAGTACTGAAGAAGAAATTATTTCTATTAATTCAAAAGTTGTTTTTATTGGTTTAATTTTTCTTTTTAAAACAATGTTTTTTGCTATTTGTTTTGCAAATATTTCTTCCCCATATCCGTATAAAACATCTTTTATATTTTTTTCTTCCCACTCGTTTATTATTTCTTCGGCTGTGAAAGGAACTGACTCTGCCTTTTTTGAAAATGTCATTAAAAGAGGTTCATCCTTCTGAAATGTAAAACCCCTGTTTGATTCTTCAAAGTTTCCTGACCTAACCCCTAAATCAAACAAAACTCCGTCAACATTTTCAATTTTCAAATTATCCAAAACCTTATCAAGATTTCTAAAATTTTCTTCTACAAAAACAAAATCCGAATTTTTAATGTATTTATCTGTCAAAAATTTTTCTTTTGCTTTTTCTATTGCGTCAATATCGGCTTCTATCCCGATGATTTTGATATCTCCATCTAATTTTTTACATATCTCAAATGAATGACCACCTTCACCTAATGTCGCATCAAGAAATATATCTCCTTTTTTTAAATTTAAATTTTCTATTGTTTCTTTTAAAAGAACTGGGATGTGTCTTGTCATAAAATTCCAAATATCAAATCACAAATTCCAAACAATATCTAAATTACAATTTCTAAATTCTAAACTTTTTTGTTTTGTGCTTTGTGTTTTGTTCATTATGATTTGTTTGTGATTTGGTGCTTGTGATTTGTAATTTTCTTTACTATTTTTTATCATTTTTCAATTGTTTCATTGTTTTCATCTGCGTAAATCTGCGTTTTGAATCTGCGTTTATCTGCGACGAAGTGTCAGATCATTCCTATATCTCCCAATTTCTCTGCAAATGTATCTGCCTGTTTTTCAATTACTTTTTTGTATTCTGCCCATGCTTTATCATTCCAAATTTCAACCCTATCGCGGACACCTATCAATACGACTTTGTTTTTCAAATTAGCAAAATCTTTCAAAAAATCTGGAATTAATATTCTTCCGGCTCCATCTATTTCTGCCTCTCTCGCCCCCGCGAGCATAAACCTATTAAAACTTCTGGAATCAGATTGCCCCATTGAAAGTTCTGATAATTTTTTTGTAAAATTTTTCCAATTGGATGTGGTATAAATAAAAATACAATTATCTAACCCATGAGTAAGGACGACTTTCTTCCCCAACTCTTTGCGAAACTTTGTTGGAAGTGAAAGTCTTTTTTTAGGATCTATTGTGTGTGTATATTCTCCTATCAGCATAGTTTAAGAGATTAAAATCTATCACTCCTCTTTAAAACCTCGTTGAGAGGTTTTAAAGTTGAAGAATAAAAGTGATTATCTACTTATCCACTTATCCACTTTATCCCACTTGTCTATAAGTATATACCGCTCTATCCCACATTGTCACATATAGTTATCCACATATTTAAATGGCTCTAATAAAGGGATTTGATGGAAATCATAAAAAGTTATCCACAGCATAAAATTGAATGTGAATTACTTTTTACCGATTTTAGTTGGGGTATTTTTATAGTTGACTATTTATATAAGTATGATATTATAAGATTGAATTTAGATATTTGAAATTTTAATAAATAAATAATCAATAACAATACGCAGGAGGCGTGAAATGAAAAAAATAATTCCTTTTATCGTTTTTGTTTTGTTTCTCCTTGCACAAGGTGTGCAAGCGCAAACAAAAGGATTTCCCGCGGGTTGGGAAATCACTGGCGGATGGGATGCTACAAAAATCCCATCAGTCAATCAAACCAATCCAAATAATTTGCTCCCTCGTGAGCAACAGAAAATTGGATTTGGAGAATGGAACAAAAATAAAGTTGGGTCGGTTATAACGAGTCAATTCTCATTAACCAGTGTTACCAATTTGTCAGTTGATGTTGCTTATAATGAATATTACATTTCTTATATGAAATATAATATTTCAATAACAACTAATGGTGGAACAAGTTGGACCGAGTTGTGGAAAGCTACATCTACCGGTTCTACAAATTGGAAATGGCGCACGATTGTTTTAAACCTGTCCATTTATTCTGGCAACGCAAAATTAAAATTCTTGTACGACGGGCCCATTGAAGGTGATTTGGTCGCTTTTGATTTGGGAAAACTATTAGCGACTGGATTATTCACAATTGATACAATCCTACATCCTCCGACATTGGTTTCGCCGACAAATAACAAAATGAATGTCGGGATACCGACTAAATTTTTATGGGAAGCCGTGCCTTCTATTGGGAGACATGTAACCTACCGTCTTCAAGTAATGATGGTTAATGGACTACTTGTTCATGACAGAGTTAGTGATACCACCTCACAGGTGATATCAGAACTTGATGAAAACACAAAATATTACTGGCGTGTCGTGGCTAGCGATAGTATCAAAACAGGTAAGTGGTCCGAGAGTTGGAGTTTTACGACTTTATTAAGTATTCCAGCACCACCCGTACTCTCGTCCCCGAAAAATAATGCCACCGGGCAAAAATTGAATGTTACATTATGGTGGTACAAATCAAGTGAGGAAAATCTGTATGATGTACAAGTAAGTACATCCGATGATTTCTCTTCACTAGTTTTCGAGAAAACAACAACTTGGAGATGGGTAGTAGTGTCTGGTCTTTCACATGCTAAAACATACTATTGGCGTGTGAGGGCGCGGAACTCTGCCGGCGCGAGTGAGTGGTCTCCTACATGGAACTTCATGACAGTTGGTATAACATCATTTAATGATGAAAGTTTGCCTACAAAATATTTTCTGGCAAATTATCCGAATCCATTTAATCCGACAACTATAATTCATTATGAATTACCGGAAGCTGGTAATGTCAAAATTGATGTTTACAATACACTTGGTCAAAATGTTTCTACATTGGTCAATGAATACAAAAATATAGGCCGATATGAAATTAATTTTGATGCAACTGGTTTGCCAAGTGGAATTTATTTTTATACATTACAAACAGAAAATAAATTCCTCCGGCAGAAAATGCTTCTGCTCAAATGAAAAAACTCATTTAGAGTTTTTTCATCCCTTTTTTAAACTGTTCTTTTCGTTTTCGAAAAAGCCAAAATCTCATTGAGATTTTGGCTTTTATTTTTTTTATATTAGTAAGTGAAAAATCTATTTATTTACGCATTCGTAGAAATTACTAGAAAATCCAAAAAGGTTTAAGAGTCCCCTGTAAACACCCCTTGCCGTATCTTGTGCTACTTTCTCAATTGAACCAACCACCTGTCCTGATACTTTTGCAACCCCCGCAACCAAGTTTCTGGCTCCTGTTATTACAGTAGATGGTGTTGCTGTAACCCCCCTTGTCTCTTCAGTTGTGGCCAATATTGATTCTCCTGGCTTTTCTTCTGCTTTACCAATTATATCCTCTAATTCAAGTCCTTCCCTTTCAGCTTCTTGTATTACTTTTTCTCTTTCTTCAGTAAATCTTCCTATCTCCTCTTTTTCTGCCTCTGATAATGGGAATTCTCTTTGACAATAAATTTCATTTATTTTTTTCTTTGTAGTTATATAAACAAACCCGGTTGATTCTTCGTGTCTCCATGGAGACAATACATCTGAACCATATCTAATTTGGAATTCTGAAACATTATCAAATGTTTTTTGATCAAAGAATCCAGTAACTTCTAGATTTTCAAACTCCTCATAATCTTTCAAAAATCTTTGGAGTTTTATTACCTCCTGTGGATTATTGTTTGCCCCAATTTTTAAGAACTCCAACAAATAATTACATTGCCCATTAACCGGAGCTATTGGTAATTCAAGTTCTATACCAATTACTCTAGGAGAATTACTATTATCAGAATTTGGCCTGAAATAATATTTTACTCCAGATGCAAGATTTGTTATTAACATGCTATGTGTTTTTGTTAATGCTGTAAATTCTGCGGTCGTATTTCCATAGTCATAATCTTCTTTATTTATATCTATTGTTTTGTTTTTAAATGAATTTAACCCATATGCTACACGACTGGTTGCCGGTAAATTAGTACTCCATGTTACAAATGCCGTATTTTCATTTACCTTTGTAACTTTTTCATTAAATATAATTATCCTAATATCGAGTGGCCCGCCGCCACATCCAACACAGGTTGGAGGCGGAGGTGGAGGTGGTGGAGGAACAACTGGGTCTTGGACTATGACGGTTCTTGTGACTTCAATCGCTATTAGTCCTCCCGAGTCTGTAACATTATATCTAATTGTATATGTTCCTGATGTGTTCGTATCAACCGTTCCTGTCTTAACAATGTTAGAAGTTATATTTCCGTCTTCAATGTCTTCAGCGGTAGCTCCCGCGTCTGTGTATGCGTCGCCTTTTGTTATTGTTATTGACGCGCTTCCTGTGAGTGTGATAACTGGACGAGTATTGACTGGAGGAACAACCGGGTCTTGGACTATAACAGTTCGGATTACTTCAATCGCTATTAGTCCTCCCGAGTCTGTAACATTATATCTAATTGTATATGTTCCTGATGCAGATGTATTGATTGGAAGTCCT
>JAHIHZ010000022.1 GCA_018899555.1 Patescibacteria group bacterium | reverse complement strand
GTTCACCCCGTTAAATAATTTTAAGTAGAAAAAAGATATAAATTGTGTGTTGTATAATAATAAAAAATGCAAAAAATTTATATTAATAACAAAATAGATTTAAAATTAAAATTTGAGAAAACCTCAAATTTTATTTAATAGGGTAAACAATGACAGGCCAAGAAATAATTTTAGGGAAGGATATTTTTGAGTGGCTATTAACCTATGGTTATCCTGTTTTCATATTTATATCAATAATTGACTCAACCTATGTTGCTTTTTTTGCAGGGGTGCTTTCTTCGTGGGGGGTCTTTAATCCTTTCATAATCTGGGCTATCTGCGTTATTGTTAGATTAATAACAGACTCAGCTTTTTTTTATTTTGCTAAAAGAGGGTCCTCTGTTTTAGAAAAATTTTCTTTTTTTAGAAGAATCTCTAAAAGGATTGAGGAAAACAAAGAGGAAAAAGATGTAGAATGGTTATCTCTTTTTAAGGAACACATATTTAAAACCTTATTAATGTCCAAAATAATCCCAATTCCCGGGTTTCCCGAGGCCATTATAACGGCTGGGGGAATTCTGAAAGCTGATTATAAAAAAGTTTTTTACGGAATAGTAGTTGGTCAAGGAATTTGGGCTGGTCTGGTTGTCTTTTTGGGGTATAGATTCGGTGATGTTATATTAAGCGCAAAACATTTGTTAAATGTTATGGGTTTCATATCTGCTCTGTTATTAGTTCTTTTTGTTCTTTACTACAAATATGCGCACACATATATAAAAACAAGGCCTTGGTTTAGGGAGTTTTTTAATGGTAATAATAAAAATATATAAATTAATAATTTTTTAAATAAGTAGTGTTATAATAGATTTATCTGCTCCGTTAGAGATCAAAATGTGGTACTATACATATATAATAAGAAGCACGCGAACAGGCAGATTATATACAGGATTTAGTAATAATCTACGGAAGCGTTTTAATGAACACAATCAAAATAAAAACAAATCAACGAAAGGCAGAGGTCCTTTTGAGGTCGTATATTACGAAGCATGTAATGATTTAGAAGATGCGCATGCTCGTGAATTATATTTAAAATCAGGGGTAGGAAAACATTATATTAAAAATAGATTAAAATGCTTTCTACCTGCCCGCCAAAGCCAAGGCAGACATCTCTTAAAACATGACTAAGATTAAAAATATAAAAATTATCCAACTAACCACCCACCGTGCTTTGTAGCGATGGCAGGCGGGTCTCTAACGGGGTGAACAAGATATATATAGGAACTGATCACGCGGGATTTGAATTAAAAGAAAAACTAATTCCTTTTCTCAAAGAACTTGGGCATGAGATAGTTGATAAGGGGGCATATGAATACAACGAAAAAGATGATTACCCCGATTTTATTTCACAGGTTGCAAAAGAAGTTTCAAGAGACCCAAATAATTCAAAAGGGATAGTTCTTGGCGGTTCTGGACAGGGAGAAGCAATGATATCGGACAGATTTAAAAATGTTAGAACTGCCGTTTATTATGGGGGAAATATTGAAGTAGTAAAATTATCACGCGAGCACAATGATTCAAATATTTTATCTCTTGGAGCAAGATTTATTACAGAAGAACAGGCAAAGACGGCTGTAAAACTATGGCTGAACACACCTTTTTCTAAAGAGGAAAAACATACTCGCAGAATAAAAAAAATAGATTCACTTGGAAGCTCGGCTTCCAAGTAATGAAATAATTTTTAGATTCACTTGGAAGCCGAGCTTCCAAGTGAGGGAATTGAAAAGTTATAAAATTCAAATCTTAATTTTTATAAAGAATATGAAAAAAATTCAAATAATCCCCGCCATAATACCTGAAAGTTTTGAACATCTCAGAGCCCAGCTATCTCTTGTGAGGGGTGTTTGTCCCTTAGTTCAGATAGATATAGTGGATGGAGTTTTTGCCCCAACCATTACTTGGCCCTTTGACTCCACTCAGGGCAAGCCATTCAACTTTGCTCATAACAGGTCTTTTATAGATGAACATTTTAAAAAAATTATTGAACAAAAAGAGGGAATACCTTTCTGGCAAGATTTTAATTTTGAAATAGATTTGATGATTCAAAATCCAGAAAAAACGATTGATGATTGGCTTGGCATTGGCGCTATTAGTTTAATAATTCATATAGAAAGTACAAATGAAATAAAAAAAATAATAGACAAAATAAAAAATGCCAACATTGCAGTCGGTGTTTCTTTAAACCCCAGCACACCAAACGAAAAAATATACCCACTGATAAAAAAAATAAATTTTGTGCAATTTATGGGTAACGATAAAATTGGATATCACGGGGTTGAATTGGATAAAAGAGTTTATCAAAAAATAAAAAATCTTAAAAATAAATACCCAGAGTTACCTATATCTATTGATATAGGTGTTAGTCACGAGACAATACCACTTCTTATTGAAGCAGGGGCAAATAAATTAATATCAGGTTCTGCAATTTTTAATGCAGATAATATAGAAGAAACCTTTGATGAGTTAAAAAATTTAGCCACCTCAAAAATATAGTTATGGAAATAAATGAAGAAAAAATAGTAGAACTAAAAAAAATAGCGAACGAAATTCGTAAAACGATAATAAAATCTCTCGTATCTGCCGAGTCTGGGCACACAGGCGGGTCTCTTGGTATGGCAGATATATTTACGGCGTTTTATTTTTATATATTAAAACAAAATCCAAAAGAACCCCTTTGGCCTGAAAGGGACAGATTAATTTTATCTAATGGGCATATTGTTCCTGCAAGATATTCTGCGATGGCGCACGCCGGATATTTTTCTGTTGAAGAATTAGAAAACGGTTTGCGAAAATTCGGAACTGTTTTTCAGGGTCACCCGGATAGAAAATTTTTGTCATCAATGGAAACAACATCTGGCCCACTCGGCTGTGGTCTGGGGCAGGCATGTGGGGTTGCTCTTGGAGCAAAAATGGATGGGAAAGATTTTTATACATATTGCATAATGTCTGATGGGGAACATCAAGAAGGAAATCTTTGGGAATCAGTGATGTTTGCTGGGAAATATAAAATAGATAATTTAACAGGAATTATAGACAGAAATAATATTCAAATTACTGGTAACACAGAAGATGTAATGCCTTTAAATTCTTTGCGAGATAAGTATGAAGCATTTAATTGGAATGTGATTGAGGTTGACGGGCACGATTTTGTAAAATTTATTGACGCTGTTGAAATGGCGAAAGTTTCTCATGGCAAACCAACCATAATTATTGCTCACACAATTCCGGGGAAAGGAATAAAAGAGATTGAGGATGATTACAAATGGCATGGGATTGCCCCAAACAAAGAACAGGGGGAGAGGTTCTTGGAAGAATTAGAAAAAACCCCCAGTTAAATAATTTTAAAATGACAGAAGCATATATGTTATATATTATACAAAATCCCAAATTACCCCATACCATTTGCTTCGCAAAGCTACGGGGCAGGCAAATTCCAAATTACAAACAATATCAAAATTCTAATAATTAAAATTCAAAATATTTTAGGCATTAGAATTTAGTGGTTAGAATTTATTTGTAATTTGATGCTTGTAATTTGTAATTTCTTAATTCTTTATGTTAAACAAAACAAAAAAATTAAATTCAAAAATTTTTGACTCAGATGTAGAAAAGAAATACATTCGTGATGGTTTTGGGCAGGGTCTTCTTTTCGCGGGGGAGAGAAATAGGAGAGTTGTAGCGCTATCCGCAGATTTATCCGATTCAGTAAGATTGGGTCAGTTTAAAGAAAAATTTCCTGAAAGATATTTTGAAGTTGGTGTTGCCGAACAAAACTTGGCAACAGTCGCTTCCGGTCTTGCATATTATGGCAAGATTCCTTTTATAACTTCATTTGCTGTCTTTAGCCCAGGAAGAAATTGGGAACAAATAAGAACTACAATTGCTCTGAATAATGTTCCTGTGAAAATAATTGGCTCGCATGCCGGCGTTGCCGTTGGTGAAGACGGGGCAACCCACCAGTCACTTGAAGACATTGCGCTTATGAGAATTTTACCGAATATGACTGTAATTGTTCCGTGTGATTATGAAGAGGCAAAAAAAGCCGTTTATGAAATAGTTGAACATGATAAACCTACCTATATGCGCTTTGACAGAAGTAAGGTGCCGGTTATTACTACGGAAAACTCGCCATTTAAAATTGGAAAAGCAGATATTTTGTGGGATTCTGGAGACCCAACAGTTGCGATTGTTGCAATTGGGTATCTTGTTCATAATGCGCTTCTCTGCGCAAAAGAATTAGAAAAGGAAGGGGTACAGGTTTTAGTTGTAAACAATCATACAATTAAGCCAATGGATGAAGAATTAATTTTAGGTGTTGCAAAAAGAACGGGTGCAATTGTTACGATTGAAGATCATCAAATTGCTGGGGGGATGGGTTCTGCTGTTGCAGAATTTTTGGCAAAGACATATCCTGTGCCGATTGAATTTGTTGGAATAAATAATAAATTTGGACAGTCAGGAACACCAGCCGAACTAATTAAACATTACGAACTTGATGTTGATTCAATAAAAAAAGCAGTTACAAAAGTTTTGAAGAGAAAAATTTAGAAATTGACATGATTTCTTTTTGTGATATATTTGTGTTTGGCTAAACTTAAGTTCTTTCATAAATAAATGGAGGTCTCAAATGTTCCGAGATTATCTAATTAAATTCTTTCTTAAATTATTGATAATAATACTTGCTAGTTCATTTTTTGGCATAGGTTTTAAAAATGAATATATCGGGCTAGGTCTGTTTTGTATTTTTTTCATTTTTTTTATGGGTGAAAATCTCGAAAATATAACAAACAGATTAGTAAGATACTTCTTCATGTCTGTAATAACGGTAATTGCGGTTGGCCTAACAAGTTATTATTTTAGTAATTTCTTTTTAGGATTGGGGGTTGCTTGGTTTTTAATCCTAAAGGTTGCTGAGGATACTTTTGAGTAAATTAAAAAAGAAAGAAGCCCGATTGTTTGAAACAATCGGGCTTTTTCGAAAAGGCATATTCTTTCTGGGCCTTTGGCGGGGTTCCGTATGCCAAAAAGAAGGGGGGAGAAGAAAGGACAATTTTTAACTTCTATCTATAATATTAACATATATTAAAATAAAAGTCAACCCCAGCACTTATTTTGTGTACAAAATAAGTGCTGGGTTAAAAGTGTTTTTTTAATTTTCTTTTTAAATTTCAAAAATGTGGCTCAACATAGCCCCTATTATTCGGGAGGCAAGGCCTTGATTTTTATTGGTTTGTTCAAATAGCGCCTAAGGCGCTATTTGAACTTAAATTATTTTTGTAGGCCTATAATATTCAGGTGCTTCGGCTAAGTATTTTTCTAATTTGTCGCGGGTTAAAAGTCCTTCTTGCGCGCCGACATATTGAACGACAGACATTGAATTTATTGGTCCCCATGTGAGTGCCTCAGGAATTGTTTTGCCCAAAGCAATCGCAGAAGTAAATGTTGCAGAAAAAGCATCCCCAGCGCCGGTTCTATCAACGGGTGATTTTGGGTCTGGGAACATGGGGATACTCCAACCTTCATTTCCATCATAAACATAAGCGCCATTCACGGCGTCAGTTATTACAACAACCTGAGGTCCAGCGTTTCTCATCATTCTTAATAAATCAATGATGTTGTCATTTTCAGTTTTTAAAATTCTTTTTGCTTCTATTTTGTTACAGAAAAATAACTTGCTTAATCTATAAATTTTTTCTAATGGCTCATACCCAACTCTTATTTGAAATGTTCCGGGTTGAAATACAAAGTTTATCTCTGGGTGCTTTTCGATATAGTTCGCAACTTGATTATGGTAGTCCAAGGTGTTTTCTCCAAGAGAACTAAAATAAACAAATTTTGGTGAACCAATATTTGGTAATTTGTAATCATACTCTCTGTGTTTTGAGAGTATTGTTCTTTCTTCTTCGTACAAAATCAAATAATTATAATTTGTCTCTCTTCCTTTTTGAATTTTTATAAAACTCGTATCAACTCCTTCTTTTTTTAAAATTTCTACACACGCTTTTCCATTTTCATCATCCCCAACATTTGCTACAACAGATGAACTTAAACCTAATCTATGCGCGCACACAGATGCATTTGAGGCATTTCCAACCGCCTTAACAATTGTGACTGATTCATAGGAAATTTTATCTGCAAAGTTTAAACAAATTTTACTCTTTTTACTTTTTGAATCAGAAATAATCTCCGCTTCCTTAACACGAATAAAAGCATCGTTTGTAATATCTCCAATTCCTATAAAATCAAAATTTGTTTTTCTAAAAATAGACATGCAAAAATTTTAACATAAATTCCTTGTCTTATACACAACAAACAGAAACCATATGATATAATATTGAGAATGAATCCCGTTAGAAGCCGCGGTCACAGTTTAAAAACGGGTTTCAGATATAAACAAAGGTTAGCGTTTCAAATTAACAAATTTAATCTAGCAGAGCACGGCTGACCGCGACCTGCTTCTAACGGGGTGAAATCACTAAAAGAAACAATAGAGGATGCAGAAAAAAGAAATGTTGCTATCGGACACTTTAATATATCTAATATTGAAAGTTTATACGGTATTTTTAATGCATCTAAAAAACTTAACTTGCCAGTAATAATCGGTGTATCAGAAGGAGAGAGAGATTTTATTGGAATTAGACAGGTTGTGGCGCTTGTAAAAAGTTTACGCGAAGAACATAATTATCCTATTTTTCTAAATGCCGACCACACATATTCTTTTGAAAGAGTTAAAGAAGCTGTTGATGCTGGTTTTGATTCTGTAATTTTTGACGGAGCAAAATTGCCTATTGAGGAAAATATAAAAATAACGAAACAGTGTGTTAAATATGTAAGAGATGTAAATCCAAACATTTTAATTGAAGGTGAACTTGGTTATATAGGAAGTTCTTCAAAAATTTTAGATAAAATACCAGAAGATGCTGAGACGGAAGGAGAGTCGTTAACAAAACCAGAAATCGCAAAAATGTTTGTTACAGAAACGGGCGTTGATCTCTTTTCGCCGGCGGTTGGAAATTTACACGGCATGTTAAGGCATGGGAAAAATCCAGAGCTTCAAATTGGGCTTATAAAGGAAATAAGAAAAGAGGCGGGAGTGCCGTTGGTTCTTCACGGTGGTTCGGGAATAAGTTATGAAGATTTTAAAAATGCAATAGAAGCAGGAATTTCAATTATTCATATAAATACAGAATTAAGGTTGGCATATAAAAAAGCAATTCAGTTATCACTTCAAGAAAATCCGGATGAAATAGCTCCTTATAAAATAATGAAAAATGTTATATTGGCGGTTGAAAAAGTGGTGGAAGAAAAATTAAAGCTATTTAACTTTTTGAACGCAGATTGACCCCGATACCACAGAGCTATGCTCTGGCTACGGGGCAGGCGCAGATAACAACAAAACGCAGATTGACGCAGATAAAAGAACCGCAGATTAACCCTGTTAAATTCTGCTTCGCCCGCCACGGGCAAAGCAGAAAATTTGCTTGGGCAAATTTATTTAACAGGGCCAAGCGCAGATATGATTTTTACTAAATAGTAATTTCTAACCTTGTTTTTATGTTTTTATGATTTCTTGATTTTATGATTATTATCTGTATACTTACACCTGTTAAATTATTATGAAAACACTTGAAGTTGAAAAAAGAGACGCGGTAAAAACTCCAGAAGAAATAAGAAAAGAAGGCGGCATACCTGCTGTATATTATGGTAAAAAAACGGAATCTACTCCAGTTTTTGTTTCTATGATTAAATTCAAAAAAATATGGAAAGAGATGGGCGGATCGAGTGTTTTTAATATAAAAGACGGAAATACAGAGATGTCAGCGCTTATACACGATGTTCAATTACACCCCGTTACAGATGAGCCGGTACATGCTGATTTTTATATTGTAGAAAAAGGTCAAACAGTTAAAGTTTCCATACCGATTGAATTTATTAGGGAATCTCCAGCTGTTAAAAATCTTGGAGGCGCTCTCGTTAAAGTTTTACACGAAATTGAGGTTGAAGCAGCGCCGAGTGATTTACCTCATGAAATAGTCGTTGATATATCGGGTATTGTTGAAATTGACGGACATATTGCAGTTAAAGATTTAAAGTTTCCTACCGGGGTTAAAACAACAGAGGAACCAGAAGAAATTATAGTTTTGGTTGAACAGCCAAAAGAAGAAGAACCGGTTGTAGTTGAAGCAGATTTATCATCAATTGAAGTTGAAAAGAAGGGTAAGGAAGAAAAAGAAGATGATACACAAGCGCAGATAGACGCAGATAAGACGCAGATAAATGCAGATAAAAAATAAGCAAACACACAGAAATAATTAAAAAAGAGAAACGAAGTGTTTCTCTTTTCTTTTTTAAGTTAAAATTTAGTATAATTGATCTATATGCAGATAAATAAATATCTGTTGATTTTTATAACGGTAATATTTTTAGTGACACTATCTTTTGGTAATGTGTCTTTTGCAGAAACCGCTAAGGAACAGGTAAGTTCTCGTAGAAGTCAACTTGAAAATGAACTATCAAAACTAGAACAAGAAATAGGCCATCAGCAGGCAATTCTTGATAGTAAAAAAGCCCAGTCACAATCATTAGAAAGAGATATGGCAATTATAGATGCTGAAATAAGAAAATCAGAATTAAACATTCGCGCCAGAGAAATAACGATATCAAAACTTTCTGAGGATATAAAAGGAAAGGAAACAACAATAGTTTCTTTGAACGAAAAAATTTTCAAGGAAAAAAAATCTTTGGCTCAGCTAATCAAAAAAAGAAATGAGATAGATTCTTTTTCACTTGTTGAGGTCATTTTAAGTAATAAAAACCTTTCAGATTTTTTTGAAGATGTTGATATGTTCACATCAATCAAAGCCGCTCTTTCTGATTCGTTTTTACAGATAGAAGAAACAAAAAATGTAACAAATATACAAAAAGAATCCTTGATAGATAAAAGAGCGGCAGAAATAGAATTAAAAAACATCCAAGATAGGGAGAAAAAGAAAATAGAACAACAAAAAGCAGAAAAGAAACAAATTTTAAGTATAAGTAAAGGGCAAGAAGCAATATATCAAAAAATATTAAAAGAAAAACAGAAATCTGCTGCAGAAATTCGTTCAGAGCTGTTTACACTTAGGGGTTCTACTGCCATATCTTTTGAGAAAGCGCTTGAATATGCAAATATCGTCGGAAAGAGAAGCGGTGTCCGTCCCGCACTTATCTTGGGGGTTATAGCCGAAGAGTCAAATCTTGGTCAGAATGTTGGAACGGGTAATTGGAAAACAGATATGCATCCAACAAGAGATAGACCAATATTTCAAGAAATTTGTGAACGGCTGGGTTTTGACCCCGATATGATGCCTGTTTCAAAAAAACCCTGGTATGGGTGGGGAGGAGCCATGGGGCCTGCGCAGTTTATTCCTTCTACTTGGGTTATGTATGAAGACAAGATTGCAAAAATGACAGGACACAATCCACCAAATCCATGGGATCCTTTTGATGCGTTTACTGCTTCTGCCATGTTGTTAGCGGATAATGGCGCAACAAAGGGAACTCGGGACGCAGAACGACTTGCCGCTTTAAGATATTTTGCCGGTTGGACAAATGCAACAAAATCAGCGTATGCATTTTATGGAGACGAAGTTATGGATCTTACAGATATGTATCAAAAGCAGATTGATATTTTGAACCAATAAAGCAAGAAAACTAAAAAGCAATAAAGAAAAGAAACACTTTCTAATTCGCGCGAATTAGAAAGTGTTTCTTGAATTAAAAAATATTTGACTTTTTTGGTGGTTTGTTATATCATACAATTTGAAGAATTCAAGTTCTTTTAAATAATTTTTTAATAAAAATAAGGAGGAACAGCCATGCCTACAAAGGATGGAACAACCCCAAATGAAATTGGACAATTTGCCGAAACACTTCGCGCAATTATTCCAGCAACATCTGGAGCAATTAAAATGCTTCAGGTTTATGAAAATTTTTCTCTTTCTGATTTAAATAAAATTTTAAATCAAAATGGGAAAATACTAACTGAAAAAATGGTTCACTTATTTAAAACAATAAGTAAAGAACCTGTCTCTAAAACCTCATCCTGGCTCGACAGAATTCTAGAACAAGAAAAGAAAGCACATTTAGCTTTCTTCGGTAAAGAGTTTGATTTGACCCAATTCACTGAAACACTTCTGAAATATGGGGAAAAGAAAATTTTATTTTGGAAGAAGTTAGGTTTAGAATCGCACTTTATTTCAAAAGCACCATTCTCACAGTCGAATTCATATCCCGGCTGGAAAAAGAAACCAGAAAAATGGTTTTATTAAGATGTAGCTAATGGAAAAATCATGCAAAACATCAACGGAGAGCTTGTTAAAATTCAAACCGTTGAAATAGAAGGAATTACACTACTTGTGGATACTCGTTGTAAACCACAATATACAGGTGGTTCACAGATGTACAAAAACGATAACTTTCTCGGTCCTATTATTCTCAAAATGAGAAGAGAAGGGAAAATCAAGGACTATAATAGTGGTCCGAGAGATTCAAGATTTAACATTTCTGCTGATGAGTTTGAAACACAACTCAAACCAGAAATAGCAGAACTGTTGAAACTGAATATCTCTCAAATCCGTTTTGAAAAAACAATTGAAGCTAACCTGATCCCACAAATGTATAAACATATGCCCCGCAAAAATGACGGAAATACCAATACTTGGTGTTGGTATAATGAATATTTTGGCGGGCGGGCGGTTCGTTTGCGTGGTGGCGTTTCCGGTTATGGCGGGCTTTCCGGTGTCGGTTATCGCGATTCGAATGATCATTGGCGTAGCGGGTCGGTTCGTTTCGTGGCAGTGCTTTCTTGATTTTTGTTTTTTTGTTGAGGCGTTGAATAAATTCAACGCCTCGTTTTTTATTTTATTAACAGGTTGTCTTTTTATTTTTTTATGATATTCTAATTTAGTTATGAAAAAGGATATTCATCCAAAATATTATCCAAAAGCAAAGGCAACTTGCGCTTGTGGAAATAAATTTGAGGTAGGTTCCACAATAGAAAAAATAGATGTGGAAATTTGTGGCGCATGTCACCCCTTTTATACGGGTAATGAAAAAATAGTTGATACCGCAGGAAGGGTTGAAAAGTTTAGGACGAGAATGGCAAAGGCAGATTCAAAAAAACAAGAAAGTAAGAAATCAAAAAAACAAGAAATCAAAAAAGAAATAAAAAAAATAGCAAAAAAATCTACGAAAGCCAAAAAATAACTCAAAAATAAAAACACTCTGGATTAAAATCATCTTTAAAGATGATTTTAATTTATTTTTGTTTAGATGTTATAATTTACCCTGTTAAATAATTTCGTTTTTGACGAAATTTCTGCCCCGCAGGATTTAATAGGGTGAATCTGCGTAAATCTGCGTGCTATCTGCGTAAATCAGCGCTATTAAGATGGATAATATAAAAGAACTAAAAAAGAATCCAAAAACGAGTTTTCTCATAAAGGAACATGAACGTCTTCAAAAAGAAGAAGATAGTGTTTTAGGCATGATTAAAAACGATCCAAATCTAAAAGGATTAGCTGAAAATGAAATTCAATCAATAAGGGTTCAAAAAGAGACCATAGAAAAACAAATCCAAGAAATTTTAAAAACAGAAATTGAAGAAGAAGAATTTCCAAATGAAATAATTATGGAAATTCGCGCTGGGGCAGGAGGAGATGAGGCATCTATTTTTGCGGAAGATTTGTCCTTAATGTATCAAAAATTTACCGAATTTAACGGATGGAATTTTAAAAAAATAGATGAATCAAGAAATTCACTCGGTGGCTATAAAGAGGTAATTTTTGAAATTAAAGGAAAAGATGTTTATAAAAAAATGCGTTTTGAAACAGGCGTTCATCGTGTTCAAAGAATCCCTGCTACAGAAAAATCTGGGAGAATACATACATCAACGGCATCTGTCGCTGTTCTGCCTATTAAAAAGAAAAAAAATATAGAGATAAATCCTTCTGACATTGAAATAGAATTTTCTCGTTCTGGCGGAGCGGGAGGACAAAATGTAAACAAAGTTGAAACAGCCGTTCGCTTAATACATAAACCAACAGGTTTAAGTGTTAGGTGTACAGAGGAAAGAAGTCAATTGAAAAATCGTGAAAAAGCCATGAGTATTTTACAAGCAAAACTTGAAGTTATTCATGATGAAGAAGAGGCAAAAAAACTATCATTAGAAAGAAAATCACAGATTGGTTCTGGGGATAGATCTGAAAAAATAAGAACATACAATTATCTTCAAGATAGAATTACAGACCATCGGATTAAAGAATCTTGGCATAATATTGAAAATATCATGGCTGGGCATATGGAGGATATTATTAATAAATTTCAAGATCAATCTAAATAATCTTGGCAAAATAGCGCAAAAACAAGCCCCAAAAAACTGTTGCAAAATAACAATTCTTCTGCTAAACTTTTGCGACACGCATTAATTTACAGATGAAAAAGAAAATAGAAAAAGCAGAAAATAACACCACCATTGAACAGATGTTTAAATCCGGTGCTCATTATGGTTATTCAAAATCAAAAAGGCACCCATCTGCGAAGAAGTATATATTTGGTGTAAAAAACAGAGTGGAAATTTTTGATTTAGAAAAAACCGAAATAGCGCTTGAAGAGGCAAAGGAGTTTGTAAAATCTATTATTGAAAGCGGCAAACAGATTCTTTTTGTTTCCGGTAAAAATGAATTTAAAAACATTATTCAATACAATGCAGAAATTGCTCTTCAACCATATGTTGTCGGTAGATGGATTGGTGGTACATTGACAAATTTCTCCGAAATAAAAAAGAGAGTTAAAAGATTAATTGATATGAAAGAAGGAAAAGAAAAAGGGGAATATTCAAAACACACAAAAAAGGAAAGATTACTTATGGATAGAGAAATTAAAAAACTTGAAGAAAGTTTTGGTGGGATTATATCAATGTCAAATTTACCATCAGCTTTATTTATAATTGATTCCAAAAAAGAAAAAAGTGCCGTTGCAGAAGCAATAATAAAAAAAATACCAATAATAAGTCTTTCTAGTTCTGACTGCGATTTTTCTAAGATAGATTATCCTATTCCAGCAAATGATTCTTCTCTGGCTAGTGTAAGTTTTTTCGTAAACCAAGTGGTAGAAGTTTGTAAAATTGCGCAAAAGACAAAGTAGCTTGAAATCAAAATTCTCTAACTTTAAAATCTCTCAATGAGATTTTAAAGAGTCGTGCCGGATTTTAATCCTACCTTGAGAATTTTGATTCATAATTTTTTCAGCTTTTGAAAAATCGTGTTAGATTTTTTATTAACGATTATTTTTTATTAAAACTACTCTAATTTAAGAATATATGATTACGACTGAGCTCATAAAAGAACTTCGCGATAAAACTGGGGTTTCGGTGATGCAATGTAAAAAAGCGCTTGAAAGTGTGGGTGGAAACATAGATAAAGCGTTGATTATATTGAAGAAGAAAGGAAGTGAGATTGCCTTAAAAAAATCTGATAGGAAAATTGGCGCAGGTTTAATTTCAACATATGTCCACACGAACGGCACTGTTGGCGCGATGATTGAAATGGTATGCGAGACCGATTTTGTTGCCAGAAATCAGGAATTCAAAAATTTGGCCTATGATATAGCCATGCAAGTTGTTGCAATGAACCCAACCTTTTTAAATTTAGAAGAAATAACAGAAAAAGATAAAAAAATAGCAACAGAAGTTTTTAAAGAAGAAGTCAAAGATAAACCAGTAGAATTACAGGAAAAAATTTTAGAGGGGAAACTAAATTCATATTTTAAAGACAAGGTTCTTTTAGAACAAAGTTTTATAAAAAATCCTGATAGTACCATAAGAACTCTAATAGAATCAGCGACGCAAAAATTTGGCGAGAAAATAGAGATAACGAAATTTACTCGTTTTTCTGTTTTAGAAAAATAACACCATGTTTAGTTATATTATATTTATAATATCTTTATTAGGGCTTGCTCTGCTTTTTTCTATCAGAATATTTGAATTTCAAAAGGGTAGAGTTATTATTTCGGAGAACATTAAAGATAATCTTGAAAGAAAAACAAGGAAACACTTATCGGTTTTATGTTTTTGTACATCGCATTTCAATAGACATAATATAATAAGGTTATCCTTCTTTATTTATGAAGAAATAAAAGTTTTTGTTGTTAAAATTTTTCACAGTATAATAGGAAAAATAAAAAACAGTGATTTTAAAATAGTTAAAGTTATCATGGGTAAAAAGATTTTAAAAAGAGATGGAGATGTATCATCTTTTCTTAATGATATTGCGGATTTTAAGAGAGAAAATGGTTTGAATAATCAAAAAATAGATAAAGAAGATTTAGGCAAATTTGAAAATTAAATTCAAAATGTCCTTGGGGACATTTTGAATCCATAATTAATTTTTTGTTTTTTTTAAAAAATGTCCCCAAGGACATTTTGAATCCATAATGTTTTTGTTTAAGAAAATACGCCGGCATAGCTCAGTTGGCAGAGCGCCACTTTTGTAAAGTGGATGTCCGGGGTTCGAATCCTCGTGCCGGCTCCAAGTCAAAAAAGACCAACTTTATGTCGGTCTTTTTTGTACTTCAGAAGCTCAGCATGAGCGTCGGGACTTGAAAAGTTTGATTATATTTTGCGAAGCAAAATAATTAAACTCCGGGCAGGAAACTCTTATGAACGGAGTGAATTAGAGTTGCTGAAGTCCCTCCATCGGCTCCAGAATAATAAAGGTCTGATATTTTATATTAATATTAAGCTTTTTTAATAATATCAAACTCTGTTTTTAAACAATACCAGACCTTACTCTTAAACAATCGGTAAAAATATATTAAATTCACATCTACGCCACGGCGTAGATGTGTTATGGGAGATACAGTATAAACATTGTGGTTGATAAAAGAACAAAATTTAAATAAAGGGAGAGGCGGGAAATGAGAAAAAGAAAAATACATTAAATCATAAAATTTTATAAAACAATATCACTTCCTCTGCTTCGCCCCTCTTTGCCCGCCTGTTTGGCTTCCCAAAAAACTTTTGGACGGACAGAATTTTGGCGATATTGCATAGAGGAAAAATAAAATTTATGTTAATATGATTGGGTAGAAATAATTATTAAATTTCTACCAACATGGTATGCCAAAAAGCATTAAAAAGATAAGAAAATCTAAGAAATCAGCCACGACTAAAATTAGACTGAAGAGAAAAGTGCAAAAAAAGGCGAGGAAACTGGCCAATCCGATTGCTTTAATCAGGTCAGAAGAAAATCCAATAATTTCGCCGAGGCCGGAGAATGATTGGGAAGCTTGGCAAACTTTTAACCCCGGTGTCATTTTACTTGGCGACAAAATCCATTTTCTTTATCGAGCCATCGGCGAAGACGGCGTTTCTCGTTTGGGCTATGCTGTCTCAAGCGACGGTTTTGCTATTGATGAACGGCTGCCATATCCCATTTACGAGCATAAGACGGGAAAACGAACATTTCCGCCAGAGGCCTGCTTCGCCAAAGCCCCAGCGAGGCAAGCGGATCAGCCTCTGGCTGATAATATTTTTCCTTATTTTTCTTTTCTTTCCGGCGGTAGCTGGGGCGGAGCAGAAGATCCTCGTCCCGTTCGCGTAGACGAAGAAGATGTTTTGTATATGACTTATACCGCTTGCGACAACGGATTGCGGGTTGGTTTGACTTCCATAAAAGTTGATAATTTTTTAAATAAAAAATGGAAATGGAAACCACCGGTCTTGATTTCATTGCCAGACGAGGTTCATAAAAACTGGCTGATTTTTCCAGAAAAGATAAATGATAAGTATGCCATTCTCCACAGCATCAAGCCGAATGTCCAAATAGAATATGTTGATAGTTTAGAATTTGATGATAATGATTATATAAATAGTTTTCATGGCGGCGGGCCGCGAAAGGGCTGTTGGGATAAATGGCTCCGAGGGGCCGGCGCGCCGCCATTAAAAACCCGCGATGGCTGGCTTTTGTTTTATCATGCGATGGATAATGACTGGAGCAAATATAAAGTTGGAGCCATGCTTCTTGACTTAAAGGACCCGACAAAAATATTGCATCGCGCCAAGAAGCCAGTTTTAGAACCAAAAGAATTTTATGAAAATAATGGCTGTAAACCGGGTGTTGTTTATGTTTCTGGCGCGGTCGTTAAAAATGGAAATCTTTTGGTTTACTACGGCTGTTCTGATAGTTATGTTGGTGTTGCTCATACTCCCTTAGATGAATTTTTAGAAGCGCTGAAAAAAGAAACTAAACCAGTTCTCAAAAGAAAAATATTAAAAGCTAAAAAGTAAAAAATAAGATGTTAATAGAACGCTCCGACAAAAATCCAATACTAAAACCAAAAAGAATTCATTCTTGGGAAGCAGAGGCGGTTTTTAATGGATGTCCAGTAAAAAAGGGAAACAATATTTATCTTGTTTATCGAGCTCTTTCGTTACCTCGTTATCATAGAGTGGCCAATACAAAACTTATGGTTTCTGACATTGGAATTGCTGAAAGCAAAGACGGCATTGAATTTCATAATCGAAAGCGTTTTATTATCTCGGAAGAACCATGGGAACGATTTGGCTGCGAGGATCCTCGGGTAACAAAACTTGGCGACAAGTATTATATTTTCTATACCGCTCTTTCTGCTTGGCCGCCCAAAGCAGAAGGAATCAAGGTTGGATTAGCCATAAGCAGTGATTTGAAAACAATAACAGAAAAACACCTTATCACGCCCTTCAATGCTAAAGCTATGTCGCTTTTCCCGGAAAAAATAAACGGGAAAATTTGGGTCATTTTGACTATTAATACTGATAAACCGCCATCAAAAATTTGTCTGGCTTCTTTTGACAAAGAAGAAGATATTTGGAGCGAGGCCTATTGGCAGGATTGGTATCAGAACTTTTCCACCGAAGGCGGAAAATATTCTCTGCCTCTTGCGCGAAGACCGGAGGACTATATTGAAGTTGGCGCGCCGCCAATAAAAACCAAAAAGGGCTGGCTTTTGATTTATTCACATATCCAAAATTATTTTTCACCTAAGCCGCTTTTCGGTATAGAAGCAGTTTTACTTGACCTGAAAAATCCCCGTAAGATTATTGCGAGGACTAAAGCGCCGCTTTTAACTCCGGAAGAGTATTATGAAAGAATTGGTTTGGTGCCGAATGTTATTTTTCCTTCCGGCGCTCTTTTGGAGAAAAATTTAATCCATCTTTATTATGGCGCTACCGATACCACTGTGTGTCTTGCCACTATTGATTTTCCAGCCCTTCTTGAAAAGCTCTTAAAGAAAGAAAAACCAGTTAAGGCGGTCCGGGCAAGAGAAAATCCAATAATCATTCCAGTTTTAGGACACTCATGGGAATCAAAAGCTACATTTAATCCAGGGGCAATTTACCTTGATGGTAAAATTCATCTTATTTACCGGGCAATGTCAGGAGATAATACTTCTGTCTTGGGTTACGCCACAAGCAAAGATGGCATTCATATTAACTATCGTTCAAAGGACCCTGTTTATTCTCCTAGAGAACCATTTGAACAAAAATTAACACCCGAGGAAAATTCGGGTTGCGAGGACCCGCGACTTACTAAAATTGGCAGTAAAATTTATATGCTCTACACCGCTTTTGATGGAAAGAATCCGCCTCGGGTGGCTCTGACTTGGATTTTGGCAAAGGATTTTGTAAAACAAAAATGGGCTTGGGCAAAGCCGGTTCTTATTTCACCGCCCGATATAGATGATAAAGATGCCTGTATTTTCCCAGAAAAAATTAATGGCAAATATTTTATTATTCACCGTATCGGCGACGATATTGATTCGGCATTTAGCCCGACTTTAGATTTTGATGGCCAAACTTGGATTGAAGAATATCGCTGGATTTATCCCAGAGCTGGAATGTGGGATAGTAAAAAAATGGGCATAGTTGCTCCGCCGATTAAAACTAAAAAGGGGTGGATTCTTTTTTATCACGGCGTTTCCGAAGAAGATAGATTTTACCGAGTGGGCGCGGTTTTGCTTGATCTGGCTGACCCGACAAAAATTATCGCTCGTTCTGACGAGCCGATTTTTGAACCGGAGACCGATTATGAAAAAATCGGTCAAGTTCCAAATGTTGTTTTTCCATGCGGCGCGGTTCTTATTAGAGACAAAATTTTCCTTTATTACGGAGGAGCGGATAAGGTCGTGGGGGTGGCAACTATAGGCAAAGAAGAATTGCTTAAAAATCTTGGATCATGCAAGTGCTAATTTAAAAAATAATTGCAGACACAGGTATGAAAAACAAAAACAAAACAATTTTAAAACCTTGGGGTAGATATGAAATTTTAGAAAAAAAACCATGCCATTGGATTAAAAAACTCTTTGTACGCAAAGGAGAAGAATTAAGTTTGCAAAGTCATAAGAACAGGCGAGAAATTTGGGTAGTGTTGTCAGGAGAGATCAAAGCTATTAGGGGAAATTCGTGTTTAAAAATGAAAGAAGGAGATCTCGTGGAAATAGGCAGAAAAGAAAAACACAGAATAATAGGAATAAAAACATCACAGATTTTGGAGATTGCCTTTGGTAAAGTGGGGGAAAAAGATATTATTCGCTTCAAAGATGATTATGGACGAATTAAATAAAAATAAACCATTAGAAAAATTGGACCCGGACTTTATCAGAAAGAATATAAAAGCTGTCACATTTGATATAGACGGCGTTATTATACCGACTGGCACTTTTTTGCGGGAGAGTGTTGACAGCACAGAATTAATTGTAAGAACGCATAAGTTAAGCAGAGAGATGATAGAAATGATTAAAGAGCTTAAAAAATATGTCTGGATTAATTTCTCAAGCGGCCGAGCGCTTCTTTATCTTGAGCATATGCTTGAGGATATCTTATGGGACAAGGTTTCGCTCATTGCCGAAAATGGAAATTTTATTTTGCTCGACGGCAAGATAGAGCAGCTTTCTTTATATGAGCAAAGTTATTTTCAAAAAATTACGGACATTCGAAATGATATAAAAAAATTAAAAGAGGAAAAACCAGACAGTATTTATGGATTTGAACCCAAGCATATTATTATTACAGTTCACACAGCCAAGAAAATACCCGAAGTAGAAGAAATTGTAAAAAAACACGACAGAGAAAATGAACTTTATTGCTTATGGACAAACGAAGGATACGATATCGGATATAAAAAAATAAATAAACGGACCGCGCTTGAATATCTGGCTGGAAAACTAAAAATTAAACCGGAAGAGATGATTACAATCGGCAATAATTTAAATGACAAAGAAATGCTTGATTTTGGGATTGGAATTAGTGTTGACCCGGAACAAGTGAGCGGGGAGTATGCTATTCCCAAGAAAAAAGGCGAGCTTGGCGGAGAAATTCTTGCCGAGTATCTTCTGGGGGCAATGAGGAGATAATTTATAACTTAACCAAAATAAATTTGTTATATAATTAAATATACAAAAAATACTGAGGAGGTAATTATATAATATCGCCGAAAATTTTGTTCTTAAGCAATCGGTAAAAATATATTAAATTCACATCTACGCCATGGCGTATATTGAAATATAGTTACTCAAATATTTTTTAAAACATCTGCAAACTAAATTGTTTATTTTGAAAACTTATGATTTTAATATATAAAATTATGTTGTTATGACAGAACACAGTGAAAACAAAGAAAAAGGACATTATCACCCCCTAACTCTAACGATGCTAAAAATTGGCAAGATTTTTGATGATTTGGGCTTTGAAATTGTAGACGGACCGCACATAGAAGACGAATATCATAATTTTGATGCTCTTAATATTCCAGCAAATCATCCAGCACGAGACATGTGGGATACCTTTTGGATTAAAACGCGGACTAACAATGCGGACTTAACGCAGACTAAAAATGCGGACAACAATAAACCGCAGATTCACCCTGTTAAATCCTGCGAAGCAGGAATTTTGCCAGAGGCAAAATTATTTAACAGGGTAAACACAGATAAAAACATCAGCATAAATCTGCGTAAAAATCTGCGAGAATCTGCGTTACTAAGAACTCACACTTCTCCCGTACAGATTAGATATATGGAGAAAAATAAACCTCCTATAAAAATAATTGTTCCCGGTAAAATTTTTAGATATGAAGCAACAGATGCAACGCATGAGGCGCAGTTCTATCAATTAGAAGGATTGATGATTACAAAAAACACAACTCTCGCAACTCTTAAAGGTGTTTTGAAAGAATTTTTAGAAAAATTTTTTGAAGAAAAAATTGATATTCGTTTTCGCCCAAGTTATTTTCCTTTTGTTGAGCCGGGCCTAGAAGTTGATGCAACCTGTTTTAGATGTGCAAAGGAAAATCTTTCAACCGCACTCAAGACAGGAAAAACAAATCCAAGATGTTCAATATGTAAAGGAATCGGATGGATAGAAATAATGGGAGCAGGAATGGTTCATCCAAAAGTTTTAGAAAATTGTGGGATTAATCCACAAGAATGGCAAGGTTTTGCCTTTGGGGTAGGAATAGATCGTTTGGTTATGCTCAAGTATGGAATTCCAGACATAAGAATGCTTTATTCGGGGGATTTAAGATTGATTAATCAGTTTTAGATAATTAAACAAATTAAAAATCAATCATGCTTATATCATACAAATGGCTTCAAGAATATTTTGATGGGAAACTTCCAAAACCGGAAGAAATAAAAAATGCACTAACAATGCATTCTTATGAAATTTCTGAGGTTTTAAAAGATAAGAATGATTTTATTTTTGATATAGATGTTTTACCAAACAGGGCTCACGACTCACTTTCTTATTTTGGGATTGTACGCGAAATAGGAATGCTTCTTGATTTAAAAACAAAATTTCCAGATTTAAATAAATCCCCAGTGAAATATTCTTCGAATTTCACGGGGCAAGTACAAATAGACAAAGGTTTGAAATCATCAGATTTTTTAACTTTAAAAATTGAAAATCCAAATGAATGCAAGCGGGCAACAAAACGACTTGTTATTGATGTTCAGGTTAAAGAATCACCAGATTGGCTCAAAGAAAAATTATCAAAATTTGGGCAAAAATCTATAAATAATATTGTTGACGCGACTAATTTTGTAATGATGGAAATAGGACAGCCCGTTCACGCATTTGATTTTGATAAATTAAAAACAGGTCCCAATGGCAAAAAAGATATTTCAATAAAATTTGCCAATAATAAAGAAAAAATAACTACGCTTGATGAAGGCCATTATATTTTAGACAAAGATATTTTAGTTATTCATGATGGAGAAAAATCTCTTGATATAGCCGGAATAAAAGGAGGGGTTGATACAGGGATAAATGAAAAAACAAAAAAGATTGTTTTATCTGTCTGTAGTTTTAATCCTAAAAGTATAAGAAGAACTTCTAAAAAATTAGGATTGCAAACAGAGGCATCAAAAAGATTTGAAGCAGATATAAGCCCGGAAATGGTTTATATGGCAATGCAAAGGTTGTCTCAACTTGTTTCAGAGTTATCTGGAGGCAAAGTAAGTGAAGATATTTTGGATGAATATCCAAGAAAATCAAACCCATACAAGATGGGGGCTTCGATTGGTGAGATTAATAAAATTTTAGGAACAGAAATTAAAAAAAGAGAATTTGAAAAAATTTTGGATAAATTGGGTTTTGAATATAGAAAAATAGAACCATTTGATGAAATTAAAAAACTTATTCCAGAGGTTGAAAATAAACCATACAAATTTGGCGCGAGTGTGAGTTTTGACGCTCCAAATTATTTTGATTGCTCATCTTTAACGGCTTACTTGTTTGCGCAAGCAGGAATACAAATTCCGAGAATTTCAATTGACCAATATATTTTTGGTGAAGAAGTCTCGGAAAAAGATGCCAAATTTGGCGATTTAATATTTTTAAATACAGGAAATGGGAAAATTCATTATGAAACGATAGAATTTATAAAAGGGACAAAAGTTCAGGAAGGTATTGACCACTGCGGTCTTTATTTAGAAGATGGGAAAGTTTTGCACACATCAAGATTTAATGGAAATAAAGTTGATATCCAAAATACAAAAGAAAATCCTTCATTTAAAACGATTATTGGTTATAGAAGATTTACAAACAATGAAGAAAGATTCGTTTTAACAATTCCTTATTATAGAAATGACCTAAGAATAAAAGAGGATTTAGCAGAGGAAATAGGGAGAATATTTGGTTATGAAAATATTTCTTATGATTTACCCCAAAAAGGTTCTGACGCAAAGAAGGACAAGGTGTTTTATTATTCAAATCTAATCAAAAACTTTTTTGTAAATGAAGGATTTTCAGAAGTTTATAATTATGCATTTGTGGATAATGGAGAAATTGAACTTCTAAATCCTTTGACTAACGATAAAAAATATTTAAGAGATTCTACAGAAAACCAGATTAAAAATAATTTAGAACTCAATTCAAAATATTCCGATTTACTTGCTCTTGATGAAATTAAAATTTTTGAAATAGGTAAAATTTATAAAAAAGATAGAGAAAAACTTTGTTTGTCTTTAGGAATAAAAAAGAAAAACCTGCCCGCGCAGACGGGAGAAAAAGAAACACAGAGTTATATTGAAGAAATTAAAAATAAACTTTCAGAAACTTTACAAATGAAAATTGTTGCAAAGGTAGATGGTGGCGTATTAAATATTGATTTAGAAGATTTAATTAATAAACTCCCAGAAACTAATTCATACGAAAAATTATTTAAAGAATTTTCTGAAAATTATAAAGACACAAGGAATATCTGCCTGCCGACAGGTAGGAAATATAAAAACATTTCTCAATACCCGTTCGTTCTGAGAGATATTGCCGTTTGGGTTCCAGAGGAAGTCAAGAGTGGAGAAGTGTTGAAACTAATAAAACAGAATTCTGGGGAATTACTCATGCAAAGTAAATTATTTGATGAATATAAAAAAGATGACAAAGTTTCATACGCGTTTCGTCTGGTTTTTCAATCACAAGACAAAACTCTTACAGATAATGAGATAAATAAAGTAATGAAAAAAATAGAGGGTAGAATAATCAAAAAAGGATGGAAAGTTAGATAAAAATAGATAAAAATTTACTCTAGCCCAGAGTTTAGTCCAAGGGGAGCCCTTGGACTAAACTCATGTTTAATTATCAAAAAACAATGGAAAGGAATATAGTTTTCTCAGAAGGAGAATATTACCACATTTTCAATCGAGGAACAGAAAAAAGAAAAATTTTTTTAACAAATAAAGACAAAGACAGATTTGTTAAGTTGTTGTTTGTCTGCAATTCAAAAAAGCCTGTTGTTTTTAAATTAATCCAAGGGTTCCCCTTGGAAGAAATAGATAGAGGCGAAACACTTGTTGATGTTATATGTTATTGTCTGATGGATAATCATTTTCATATTTTATTAAAAGAAAAAATTGAAAGAGGTACAAGTTTATTTATGAACAAATTATGCACGGCGTATTCGATGTATTTTAACACAAAAAATGAAAGAACTGGTAATTTATTTCAAGGAAATTTTAAAGCATTTCATGCAGACGAAGATAAATATTTAAAATATTTATTTTCATATATTCACCTAAATTCAATAAAATTAATTGATTCAGCGTGGAAAGAAAAGAAAATCACCAATATTAAAAAAGCAAAAGAATTTTTGCAAAAGTATAAGTATTCAAGTTATGTTGATTATATAGGAATAAAAAGAGAAGAAGTATTAATTTTAAACATAAAAGAATCTCCAAAATATTTTGAAGATAAAAAAGAATTTGAAGAAATAACACACGAATGGTTAAATTATGACAATTTGGAAGAAGTTTAAAAAATTTAGTCCAAGGGTTTCCCTTGGACTAAATTTTTAAGTGTTTTTATTTGTTTTTATCGCTTATATTATAAATTCAAATGCTCTCTTAGAGCATTTGAATTTATACACAGAAATAGCAAAAATTCCTTTATTTTTAAAGGAATTTTTGCTATAATACACATGTCGCTGAAAGGCGTTATTTTTCTTTTGAACCGCAGATAAACGCAGATTTAAACGCAAATTAACGCAGATATTATGGCTTTAAAAAAGGACAAAAAAACAACAAAAAAAACCGAAACAAGCGCTAGTTATAAAGCGTCCGATATCACTGTTCTAGAAGGCCTAGAGCCCGTCAGGAAGAGGCCGGGGATGTATATTGGAACGACTGGTCCGGATGGCTTGCACCATCTTGTAGTTGAGATTTTTGATAATGGTCGCGATGAAGCAATGGGGGGTTTTTCTGACCACATTGAAATTACCCTTCTTCCTAATAACAGGGTTCGTGTAGTTGATAATGGTAGAGGTGTGCCGGTGGATATTCATAAGCAAACAAAAGTTTCTGCTCTTGAAACAATAATGACTACACTTCATGCTGGAGGAAAATTTGACAACAGGGTATATAAAGTATCTGGCGGGTTACATGGAGTTGGGGCATCGGTTGTAAACGCGCTTTCTATTTATATGAGGGCAGAAGTGCATAGGGATGGTTTTAAATATGTTCAGGAATATTCAAAAGGAAAGAAGAAAGCAAATGTTAAAAAAATTGGAACTTCAAAAGAACACGGGACAATAATTACATTTGAACCAGACCCAGAAATTTTCAAAGAAATTTCATTTAATTGGAATAAAATAATAAATCATATGCGTCAGCAGGCGTATCTTGTTAGTGGTTTAAGAATAGCTGTAATTGATGCGCGCGAGTCAAAAGAAAAAATAGACGATTCATCTTTATTTTATCTTCAAGAAGATTCTTTAGAGGTTCCATCAATGACATTTTATTTTGAAGGAGGTCTTCTTTCTTTTATAAATTTTTACAATGAGCCATTCAAAAAAATCCACAAAAATATTTTCTATATTAATAAAGAATCCGAGGGCGTTGCTGTGGAGATTTCGTTCCAATATGTAGATGACATCTCTTCAAGAATTCTTCCTTTTGCGAATAATATATATAACTCAGAAGGTGGTATGCATATAACTGGTTTTAAGACAGCCCTTACAAGAACATTAAACACATATGCCAGAAAAAATAATTTACTCAAAGAAAAAGATGAAAATTTTACAGGAGACGATGTTATTGAAGGTATGACGGCTGTAATCTCAGTCAAATTAAAGGAAATTCAATTTGAAGGACAAACAAAAGGTAAATTAGGTAGTGTTGAAGCCAGAAGCGCTGTTGAAACGGTTTTTGGGGATGCATTATCATATTTTATGGAAGAAAACCCAGATGACGCAAAAATGATGATAAATAAAGTCATTTTAGCTCTCAGGGCGAGAAAAGCGGCAAAAGCGGCAAAGGATAGTGTTTTGAGAAAAGGAGCCCTTGAAGGAATGATGTTGCCCGGCAAATTGGCCGACTGTCAAAGTAAGGATGCCGAGGATTCGGAGTTATTTATAGTAGAGGGGGATTCCGCGGGTGGTTCTGCCAAAACAGGCAGAGATAGAAGGACACAGGCGGTTCTGGCCTTAAGAGGAAAAATCTTGAATGTTGAGAGAACACGGCTTGATAAAATTTTGTCTTCCGAACAAGTAAAAAACTTAATTATTGCACTTGGTACGGCGATCGGAGATACATTTGATATAAGCAAGTTAAGATATCATAAAGTAATAATTGCAACGGACGCGGATGTTGATGGTTCTCACATTCGCACGCTTTTGCTCACTTTATTTTACAGATATTTTGTTCAAATAATAGAGGGCGGATATTTGTATATTGCTCAACCACCGTTGTACAGAGTGAAACTCGGTAAAGAAGCATTTTATTTTTATACAGAAGAAAATAAGGAAAAATTCTTTAAAGAAAATAAAATAAATTTCTCTGAAGAAATTGAAAATCCTGACGAAACAAAGGAAATGTCTAATGCTGAAGAAATAAAAGAAAAAGAAAAAGAAGGAGATGAAAAACAAACAAAAGCACAGAGAAAAGTTAATGTTCAAAGATACAAAGGTCTTGGAGAAATGAATCCAGATGAATTATGGGAAACAACAATGGATCCTAATAATAGGGTTCTTAAAAGAGTAAATATTGATGATGCAAGAGAAGCAGACAGAATTTTTGATATTTTAATGGGAACAGATGTGACAATAAGAAAATCATTTATTCAATCAAACGCAAAATCTGCGAATATAGATATTTAAATTCAAAACCTCCGGGGGAGGTTTTGAATCCATAATATTTTTTTGTGCTTAGCTCCGTGGGAAATTTTTAATCACTAAATCACTAAATCACTAAATTCAAATGCTCTGACTTTTAAACCTCCGAATGAGGTTTAAAAGAATCGTGCCAGATTTTAATCCTATTTTGAGCATTTGAATCCATAATATTTTGTATTTTTAAAAACATAAAATCACTAAATCACTACCTACCTGCCGGTAGGAATCATAAAAAACAGAAAAATATAAAATGTCTTTAAAAAATTCAAAACAAATAAACTTGTTATTTATATGTAAATACAACAGATTCAGAAGCAAAATAGCTGAAGGTTATTTTAAAAAAATAAATAAAAACAAAAAAATAAAAGTAAAATCGGCGGGTTTAATAAGAGGTACTTCACTAAATCCAGAGACAATAAAAATAGCCAAAAAACTTGGAGTTCCAATAAAAGGGAAACCGAATGGATTAAGTAGTAAGCTTCTTCTTTGGCAGAATATGATTGTGATAGTTGCCGATGATGTGCCTAAGAAAATTGTTAATAATATGGGATTAAGTGAGAATGTTTTTCAATGGAACATCAAAGATACTAAAAAACATAATTCAAAGGAAATAACGGATATAATTAAAAAGATAAAACTAAGAATAAATATTCTTGTAGAACAATTAAACATAACAAACAAATAAATTCTGTTTTAAATATCATGAGAGAATTTTTTATTTGATATTTTAATCCCATACTTATGAAATTAATAAAGGGCTTGCCCCGTTGGAAATTCAAATGCTCTAAATGAGCATTTGAATCCAAAATATTTTTTATCTAACAGGGTTGACAGAATTATATATTCCTGTATTATATAAAACGAAAAGTTCAATAAAATAGAGTTAAAAAATGCAAGAAATCATAGGCATTATTGTTTTTTCTATAATAATCGCAACTGCGTTACTTATTGGGATTAGAAAATCTGATAAAAAGCACGGTTTGAAAAGATTTTTGTCTTTTCTTGGTTATTTTATTATTGGAGTAATCGGAATTTATTTTTGCCTACTCAGTTTAGGAGGCGCAATTTGGGTAATTTCGGAAATTGCTATTTTCCTTCGGGAAATTCTACGATGGCTTATAGAGGCAAGCTTCTACCCAATAATAAAATTTTTTCTTTCCTAATAAAATCATTCCCCACGGCGAGCTGTGGGGAATTTTTATTTTTTAGTTATTAGTTACAGCACCCGTCTGGCTCGGGAGGAGATGGCTATGTGCAAAAATTATAAAATTTTTAAAAAATGCCTTCTCTTATTCAATTGAATGATTGAATAGCCTGTGTTGGAGATTGGGAACTATTTTCTAATTTAATTAAATAGTTGAATAGGGAGATTTGGTGATGAAAAAATGTCTTCTCTTATTCAATTGAATGGTTGTATGGCTTTTCTATTCATAATGCTTTATCTTATTCAATTGAATGGTTGTATAGTAGATTTTTGAGAGATATAATATATTCAATAAAAATATTTTAAAATTAACAAGGAAAAATATTTTTAGAATATTAGAAATTAAAAATATTAAAAATATGATTGAAGCAAAACAATTTAAAAAATTAGAGAGATTAATTAAGGCGCTTGCAAACTATCGTCGATTGGCAATTATTTCATTTATTAAAAAAGAAGGGGAGTCATCGGTAAGTGATATGGCGGAAGAGTTAAAACTTTCTATGCAAGCGACATCTAAACACATTAAACTTTTGGAAGCTGTTGAAATTTTGTCAGCCGACCAAAGAGGCCCACTTGTTTATTATTCTTTATCTAAGCCATTACCAAACTTTCTTTCACACATAATTTCTGGTTTATAGTTTGCATTTTTTTACCGATTGTTTTTTACAGATTTTTTTTGTCCTTTTCTTTTTCTTAATTTGATTCTCTTATTCAATTGAATGGTTGTATGGATTTTCATGCTCGATGCTTTATCTTATTCAATTGAATGGTTGTATAGAATATTATTCCTTATTCACAATTTATACCCCCCGCATCGCACCCAAACATTCAATTGAATGATTGTAT
>JAHIHZ010000021.1 GCA_018899555.1 Patescibacteria group bacterium | reverse complement strand
AATTATTTGCCCACGAGAGAGAATTTGAAAGGAATTCCCTGATTGAGTCCGAGCTTTGCGAGGGCGAAATCGAAATTCACCCGCGCCCGTGGGGCGAAAATCCTCTCCCGCGCACACGAACAAGGTGAGTGTGAAGGAGTGAGCAAATTTCTACCTTCGGCAGACAGGTATTTGTTATTACTCTTATTCTAATATAATATATTTTATATGGCGACTATAGTTTAATGGTAAAACCTCAGTTTGTGGAACTGAAGTCGAGAGTTCAATTCTCTCTAGTCGCCCAAAAATAATGAAACAAATGTAAAACATTTGTGTAGTATATTTTTGGAGTGTATAGAGAAAATTGAAAGACGGAGGACACGAAGTCAGCCACGAAGTGGTTGCAGTCCGAGTCGGGGTCGAGAGTTCTTATGAATGAAATGAATTAGAAACTCGTGACCAATTCTCTCTAGTCGCCCAAAAATAATGAAACAAATGTAAAACATTTGTGTAGTATATTTTTGGAGTGTATAGAGAAAATTGAAAGACGGACCCAGCACCACTTTTGTTTCTGATTTTAAAAAAAATATTATAAACTCAAGAAAATTTTCTAAAGTTTAGTAATAAAACAAAAATCGACTACAAAAGTGGTGCTGGGGAGTCGGGGTCGAGAGTTCTTATGAATGAAATGAATTAGAAACTCGTGACCAATTCTCTCTAGTCGCCCCATTAGAAGTTCATAAAGAGTAAATAGTTTTTTAGATTTCGTGAGAGAATTTGTCTGCCTGCGGTAGGCAGGCCTAACGGCTTCGCCTATTCTTAAATTGTGTATAGTATTAAACTTCTAACGGGGCAGGCCCAAGAAATTTGGACTTTTATGGTAGTTTATAATATAATGCCATTAAATTAGAATTTGTAGTATAGGAATTAATTTTTATAATACAAAAAACGGTCGAGAATCATAAAAATATATATAAATAAAATCATGAATAAAACATTGATAATAATAGTAGTAATTGTAGTTTTAGTTATTGTTGGATACTTGCTTTTCACAAGCTCAACACCAGTTGATACAACTGATACAACAACCGACACAACAACGGATGTTACAACTGACACAACGACAGATGTTACAACCGACACAACAACAGATGTTACAACTGATACAACAACAGAAACACCCGCAGAATAATAAAAAATAATTAATTGTTTAAGCAAAAAACAGAGCATTAATTTTTGGACTCTGTTTTTTGTTTCCCTATTGACTTAAAGTTCAACTTAAGATAAACTTTATGTATTATGAATACAACTACTAAAAATAAAATAAACATAGTGGGAGTAAAGGAACTTAGAAATAATCTTGGCAAATATATCAACAAGATTAATAAAGGAGCGGAATTTACCGTTATAAAAAGATCTAAACCTGTATTTAAAATCTCTCCTGTGGACGAGTGGGGAGATGAAGGAATTTGGGAAACGGTTGTGGATTTTAAAAAGATTGACCTAAGGGGTGTTGATTTATTAAAAGTTTTGGATGCTCTAAAAAAAATAGATGGATAAAATTTCTAAGTTTCTAAAAAAGTTATCAAAAAAGGAAAGAGAAGAGATATCTGCAATTTTAGAGGATGTTTTAAAAGGAACTTTCAAAAATCTGAATATTAAGAAATTAACAAGTTATGAAAATGTCTTTCGCGTGAGAAAAAACAATATTAGAGTCACATTTGTTAAAGAAAATGCTATTATTAGAGTAATTTCTATAAAAAGAAAGAACGAAAAAACATATAAAAATCTGTAATTTTTGTTTTTCTTTTTTTAAAATGTATAATAATACGCCTAAGATTATTAGTTATTAGCTAATTTTTATTTTTATTATGAATACACTTTTTGAAAATAATAAGGACAAAGTATCAAAAGCAATTTTTGTCTTTGTGATTGTCGTTTCAGTTTTTTTTGCCGTTAAGGTTATAAACGAATTGAAATCGAGTAGTTATATAGGGAGAGAAGGTAGCATGCAAAGCACTATTAATGTAGAAGGAAAAGGAGAGGTTTTCGCAATGCCGGACATAGCAACTTTTTCTTTTTCTGTTAGTGAAAAATCGGCGACAGTAAAAGTGGCGCAAGATTCTGTAACTGAGAAAATGAACAAGATTCTTGATAATCTTGGGAAAAATAAGATAGAAAAAAAAGACATATCAACAGGTGGATATAATATTTATCCAGAATATGAATATCGTCAGGTAAATTGTTTTGTTTACCCATGCCCAGAAGGTAAAAGAATTCTCACAGGATATAAGGTTACTCACACAATAACATTAAAAATTAGAGATTTGGATAAAGTCGGGAGTATTCTAAATTCTTTAGGAGAATTGGGGGCCACGGATGTGAGTGGGGTTAATTTCTCCATAGATAAAGAGGATGAATTGAAGGAAGAGGCAAGGGATATTGCTATAGAAAATGCAAAAGATAAAGCGGAAGAACTCTCAAAAGTTCTTGGCGTTAAGTTAGTTAGAGTTATAAATTATTCTGAATACGGTAGCAGTCCTTACTATGCAAGATATGATATGGTAAAAGCAAAAGGTTATGGAGTTGGCGGCGGCTCACCTGTTCCCGAAATTCCAACGGGGGAAAGTAAAATAGTTTCTATGGTTAATATAATTTACGAGATATGTTAAGGCGTCGCAGATTTACCCCGTTAGAAGTTCTTTCGGAGTAAATATATCTTTAGAATTTATAAGCGAGCTCGCCTAACGGCTCTGTTTATTATTAAATCGCATATAGTATTAAACTTCTAACGGGGCGAGTGCAGATAAAAACCGCAGATTTACGCAGATATAAAAAATGCCAACCACGGCATTTTTTGTTGACACTATTTTTTATTTTGTTAATATTGAGATACCAAAGAAGCAGGCGGTGAATACACAATAAGTCCTGCGGAGGTCGATTAAAGCGGTCTTTTCTTTGGACCGCTATTTTTATTTAATTATCTGCGTTTATCTGCGCTTGCCCCGTAGCCCAGCTTTAGGGCTGGTGGTATGGGGTGTTAATCTGCGTAGATATGCGCTTCGAAGAAGATATGGCCATAACAAAAGATAAAAAGAAAGAGATAGTATCAAAATTAAAAAAAGTTTTTGATGACGCGAAAACAATAGTTTTTGTGAATTTTCATGGACTTAATGTGAGTGATACCACTTCAATAAGAAAGGAATTAAGAAAAAATAATATAGGTTATTTTGTCGCCAAAAAAACATTGGTCGGAAAAGCACTTGATGGAAAAAAGTTTGAAGGAGAAATTCCAAAACTTGAAGGAGAATTGGGACTTGTTTATTCAGATGACCAATTATCTCCAGCGAGAGAAATATATAATTTTTCTAAAAAGCATAAAGAAAAATTATCAATTCTTGGAGGGATTTTTGAAAACAAATTTCAAAATAAAGAAAAAATAACAGAATTAGCGCAAATACCCGACATACTAACCTTGAGAGGTATGTTTGTGAATCTTGTAAATTCTCCAATTCAAAGATTTGTAGTTGTGTTAAATGAAATTCAAAAACGATGAATGAGCTTTTGGATCCATAATATTTTTTATTAAATTATATTTACTCGCTTAAAATTATTATCAAATAATATCACAAAATCATTATGACAGAAGAAAATGAAATAAAAAAAGATGAAGTAGTTGAAGTTCCTGAAAAATTTAAAAAACTTGTTGATGAAATTGAAAAAATGCCAGTTTTGGAACTCAACGAACTTGTAAAAGTTTTAGAAAAAAAATTCGGAGTGTCTGCATCAGCGGTTGCAGTTACTACCCCAGGAAACGGAGGAGTCGGGGAAGAAGTTGAGGAGAGAGATTCATTCACCGTTGAATTAAAGTCGGTTGGTGAAAACAAAATTGCTGTAATTAAAGCTGTAAAATCAATATTGAATCTTGGGTTGGCCGAGGCTAAGGGATTGATAGACAACGCGCCGTCAGTTTTGAAAGAAGGAGTTAAAAAGATAGAGGCAGAAGAAATGAAAAAAGTAATAGAAGAGACAGGGGCAAAGGTGGAACTTAAATAATTAAAAAGCTCTTAACGAGCTTTTTAGCTTATAATATTTTTACTTGGAAGCTCGGCTTCCAAGTGAGAGGATACAAAACACGGCTTAATAAAGCCGTGTTTTTGGTGTTTAAAAAAGAAAATTAAAAATTGCACAACCCCACTTGGAAGCTCGGCTTCCAAGTGGGGTTTAGTTGAGCCGTTTTTTACATCAAAGTCAGACTTCAACCCTGAAGTATGACTTCAACCTTGACATTTATTATGGGCGTGGAATTTTTATTAAAAAGTGATATTATGAGATTATATGGACAGTTTATCAAAATTATTTAATGGGATAAATCGGGTTAAAATAATGCGCCTTTTTCTGTTTAATCCCGAAAATTCCTATGATAAAAGTGATGTTATAAAAAAATCCAGGGTCTCTGCATTTGTTGCCGGTAAAATAATAAAGCAGATAGAGGGCGCAAAAATGATAAGAAAAAAAATATTTTTTAAAGAAACAAAACAAGAAGACAAAAAAGTCCCCCTACGGGGGATCTCCCACAGGGAGACAAAAAAACAAAAAAACAAGAAAGCAACAAAAAAGAAAATAAACGGGTGGGGTTTAAATAAAGATTTTTTATATCTCAATGCATTACAAAATTTGCTTTTGAGCAACGATCTTTTAGGAGACAAACAAATAATTGAAAAAATAAAAAAAACAGGAAATATAAAATTAATCGTTCTTTCTGGGGTGTTTCTTAATAGAATAGAAGAAAGTAGGGTTGATATACTTATTGTAGGAGATAAAATAAATAAGACATTATTACAAAACGTCATACAGGATATAGAATCACAGGTAGGAAAAGAACTATCTTACGCTACATTTAATACAGAAGATTTTTTTTACAGATTAGACATTTGTGACAAATTAGTTAGAGATATACTCGATTATCCTCATAGGAAAATATTAAAAAAGATGGATATTGTTTAATTTGGAAACTCTAAATAGGCCTTTAAATCCATAATTATTTTTTTGTTAACTCGCCCAGCATTTATTTTATGCATAAAAAATAAGCGATAGGCCTGCCCTCGTTCATTTTTGTGGTGAATTTATTGGCCCTGTTAAATAATTTTGTTTCCAACAAAATTTTTGCTTCGCAAAATTTAACAGGGTAAAGGTTATCCACACGAACTGATTCGCGATGTTTCTAAAATGTTATCATTTAAAAGTACCTTAGATAGGTCATTTTAAATGACCAGGTCAATATTATTAATTTTATTAGAAATTTTTAATAACGAATTAGCTTGGCTAATTAATAAAGAAAAGAAATATGATATTAAATACATGGGGAAATGTTTTAACTAAATCATTTCAGGACTTATGGGTTGGAGCCGTTGGCTTTATTCCAAGCCTTATAATAGCGGTTGTAATCTTCCTTTTAGGATGGTTAATTGGTTCTGTTTTAGGGAAAGCGGTTAGTCAGATTTTCAAGTCGCTGAAGGTAGACAGCGCACTAAGGAACGCCGGCTTTGAGGCTCCAGTTAATCGTACTGGGTTTAACCTTAATTCGGGTGCCTTCGTTGGTGGTCTTATAAAATGGTTTGTAGTAATAGCATTTCTTGTTGCATCCCTAGATGTTCTTGGGCTTGACCAAGTGAACATCTTTTTACAGGACGTAGTATTGTTATTCCTACCTAGAGTTATTATTGCTGTTTTGATACTTCTTGTTGCGGTTGTTATTGCTGATGCAATGCAGAATGTTGTTATGGGTGCAGTAAAAGTAGCAAACGTTAGATCTTCAAAACTTTTGGGAGCGATAACAAAATGGACAATTTGGATTTTTGCAGCATTGGCGGCGTTGTTTGAGCTTGGTGTCGCGGTAACATTTATTCAGACATTGTTTACGGGCATAATTGTTGCCATGTCTCTTGCCTTTGGATTGGCATTTGGGCTTGGTGGGCAGGAAGCGGCTGCAAGATATCTTGATAGTGTAAAGAAAGAGATCGGAAAGAAAGAATAGGAAAGATAAAAATAACCCCACCCTTTCTTTATAAAAGGGTGGGGGTTTGTTTTTGGCGAGAAGACAAAGATGCAAAGTTTCTGAGGGGGCGGATTGGAAACCTCCAAAGAGGGTTTTTAATTTTCTTGACTATAAACAGTTTTTTGTTATTATATCTACTAACGCATTGTTGCGTCTTTTTGGTTTGCGCAAACTAAAAAAGTATCTGAGGGTTTACCAAGTTAAATAATCCGTCAGTTGGATGGATTCCTGCAAGGCAGGATTTAACAGGGTTAAAAATTTATAAGATTTAATAATAAAAAATAATTATGACAGAAGTATTTGATAGATCAAAGCCACATGTCAACGTAGGAACTATAGGCCATGTTGATCATGGAAAAACAACTCTCACTGCAGCTATTTTGAAGACACTCAATATGGCCGGAGAGGGTTATAAGGCACAAAGTAAGGGGGTAGACGCTATTGATAATGCTCCAGAGGAAAGAGAAAGGGGTATTACTATTGCATTGGCGCATGTTGAATACGAAACAAAAAATCGTCACTATGCGCATGTTGATGCTCCAGGCCACGCCGACTATATAAAGAACATGATTACTGGTGCCGCACAGATGGACGGCGCGATATTAGTTGTAGCAGCGCCTGATGGCGTTATGCCACAAACAAGAGAACACATTCTTCTTGCAAAGCAGGTGGGTGTTCCGAAGGTTGTTGTTTTCTTGAATAAAATAGACCAAGTAGATGATAAAGATTTGATTGATTTAGTAGAAGAAGAAGTTCGTGAACTTTTGACAAAACAAGGATTTGACGGAGCAAATGCACCGGTAATCAAAGGGTCTGGGTTAAAGGCATTAGAGGTTAAGGACATGAACAACGAATGGACTAAGGGCATTATGGATTTAGTTGATGCGCTTGATTCATATATACCTGTTCCTGAAAGAGATATAGAAAAGCCATTTCTTATGCCGGTTGAAGATGTTTTCTCTATTGAAGGCAGAGGAACAGTAGCAACCGGAAGAATTGAAAGAGGTCTTATAAAAACAGGGGAAGAGGTTGAATTAGTTGGATTAAAACCAATAACAAAGACAACTGTTACTGGAATTGAAATGTTTAATAAATCTCTTGATAAAGGTATGGCTGGAGACAATGCCGGGATATTATTGAGAGGAATAAAGAAGGAGGATGTTTTAAGGGGTCAGGTTATTGCAAAGCCGGGTTCTGTTACTCCACATACCGATTTTGAGGCGGAGGTTTATATTCTTAGCAAGGAAGAAGGAGGAAGACATACTCCATTTTTCAGCGGTTATAAACCGCAGTTCTATATAAGAACAACGGATGTCACAGGAGATGTTGTTTTGGCAGAAGGAGTTGAGATGGTTATGCCCGGTGATACAGTTACATTTAAAGTAAAACTTATTGCTCCGATTGCTCTTGAAGAGAAACAGAGATTTGCTATCCGAGAGGGCGGGAAAACGGTAGGAGCAGGAGTTGTTACAAAAATTATTGCGTAAAAACAGGTTTATATAGGAAACAAATTTAACAAAAATTTGTTTCCTATAAAAAACCTTTGTTAAATAAAACAGGATGAACGCGTTGAAAACAAAAAAAGTTTCAAAGAAAAAAGAAGAAAAAGAAATCTCACAAGTATTGAGAATTAAAATTCGTGCTTATGATAGTAAAATTCTTGATATCTCAGTAAAGCAAATTATAGACACGGCATTAAGGTTTGATGCTGAAATTAGGGGGCCCATTCCACTTCCTACTGAAATAAAAAAATATACCGTTAATAGATCTACATTTATTTTTAAAGACGCGAGAGAACAGTTTGAGATGAGAACACATAAAAGACTTCTTGACATAATAAATCCTGAAGCTAAGCTGGTTGAGGCACTTACAAATTTGAGTTTGCCATCAGGTGTAACAATAGACGTTAAGATGATGTAAAACCACCTGCTTCAAGGGCTTGTTAGATCATCTAAGAGGCTTTATTTTTTTGTATGAAATTTATATTGGGCTTAAAAAAGAATATGACACAGGTTTTTAATCAAGACGGGACAGTTTCACCTGTTACGGTATTGGAAGCAGGCCCGGTTGTTGTTATACAAAAAAAGAACAAGGAAAAAGATGGTTATAATGCAGTTCAGGTTGGTTATGGGAATATAAATTCTAAAAAACTTACAAAGGCAGATATTGGTCACAGAAAGGGTTTAGGTAGTTTTAGACATCTTTGTGAGTTTAGGTTAAAAAATGAAAATGATTTAGATAAATACAATGTTGGAGATAAAATTGATATCTCACTTTTTAATGAAAACGAAAAAATAAGTGTTAGCTCAGTTTCAAAAGGAAAAGGTTTTCAGGGCGTTGTTAAAAGACACGGGTTTCATGGCGGGGGAAGAAGCCACGGGCAAAAACACTCTGAAAGAGAACCCGGATCAATTGCAGCAACGGGCCCACAGAGAGTTTTGAAAGGAACAAAAATGGCTGGTCGAATGGGAAGCGATGTTGTTACTGTAAAAAATCTTAAAGTTATACAAATAGATAAAGAAAATAATTTGATTTTAATAAAAGGCGCCATCCCAGGAAGAAGGGGAACATTGGTGGAAATTAAAAAGCCCTAACTTGAAAATCTCTAACTTTGAAAGCTCTAAATGAGCTTTCAAAGAAAAGTGCTAGGTTTTAAATCATAACCCTGAGCTTTTCAAGAGTAGTGCCAGAATTAATTCATATTTCAAGTTTTTTAATCCATAATTATTTAAATAACATGGAAGCCAAACTTTACAACCAAAAAGGGGAAGAAAAAGGTAAAATCAAAATACCAACTTCTATTTTTAATACTAAATGGAACGCAGACCTTGTTTACCAAGTTATGACATCAATGATGTCTAATACAAGAAAAGCTGTAGCTCATACAAAAAACAGAGGTGATGTGAGAGGTGGTGGGATTAAACCATGGAGGCAAAAGGGAACCGGTAAAGCAAGGCATGGGTCATCAAGGTCCCCAATATGGAAAGGCGGGGGAGTAACATTTGGGCCAAGAAATGAAAGGGATTTTTCTAAGAAAATAAACAAAAAAATGAAAGTTAAAGCCCTTTACACCTTATTTTCGCAGAAATTTAGAGATAATGAAATTTTATTTATTGATTCAATAAAATTGTCAGAACCAAAAACAAAAGAAGCTAAAAATATTTTATCCAATTTTGCAAAAGTTTCTGGTTTTGAAAAAATTCTTTCAAAAAAGAATAACTCCGCCTTAATAATTTTAGGAAAAAATAATATTAATACCACAAAGAGTTTTAGTAATTTTAGTAATACAGAAGTTATTAATGTAAAAAACTTAAGTTCGGTGAATTTATTAAAATACAAACACATAGTTATAACAGAACCAGAGGAAAGCATTGGTCTTTTACTTTCAAAAAGTAAAAAATAAAATTTTCAATATCTAATTACTAATTTCTAATGAAATTTTTAAACAAGGATTTATGATATTTTTAAACATTTAACATTTCATTAGAAATTAGAAATTATGATTTAGAAATTTAATTTAAATACATGGCTTTATTTAAAACAAAAAAGAATATATCTACAAAAACTGAAGAAATACCAAGAGAGGTTTCTATAAAAAAAGTTGAAAATAAATCTGTAAAGAAATTAATTTCAACTGCAAAAAAACAAGGAGGCCATTTATTTTCCGTCTTAAAATATTCTCGTGTAACAGAAAAAGCAACAGATTTGTCTCGAAATCACAATGCTTATGTTTTTGAGGTTGATAAAAACACAAACAAAAGAGAAATAATAAAAGCAATAAAGATGTTTTATAACATAACTCCCAAAAAAATTAGAATAGTTAAAATTCCGTCAAAAAATGTAATTTCTCGTGGCAAAAAAGGCGTGAAATCCGGAGGGAAAAAAGCGTATGTGTATTTGAAAAAAGATGATAAGTTGGAAATAATATAATCTCCAATACCTAATTTCCAATTTCTAATGAAATGTTAAATGTAAAAAAACAATTAACAATTAACAATTAACAATTAACAATGAAACAAGGAAACTATGAAAAGTTATAAACCAACAACACCATCACAAAGACACACAATGACACCCTCATTCGGCGATGTTTTAACTGTATCCGAACCTAAAAAAGGTCTAACAAAAGGAGGCAAAAGAGGACAGGGAAGAAATAATGCTGGCAGAATAACAGTTCGTCACAAGGGTGGGGGACACAAAAGGTTATATAGAAAGATTGATTTTAAATATAACAAGTTTGATATCCCAGCAAAAATAGAAACCATAGAATATGACCCAAACAGGTCTGGATATATTTCTTTGATTTGTTATGTTGACGGAGAAAGAAGATATGTTTTATTGCCAAAATCAGTTAAAGTTGGCGACAAAGTAATTTGTTCTGAAAAAGCAGATTTAAAACCGGGGAACAGATTACCATTATCAAAAATTTCAGTTGGGACATTTGTTTATAATGTTGAATTAAAAAATCTTGGCGGGGCAAAGATTGCAAGAAGCGCCGGTAATTATGCGGAAGTTGTTGCGAAAGATGCCGGTTATGTAAATATAAAAATGCCGTCAAGCGAAATAAGAAAAGTCCCAGAAAATGCATGGGCGTCAGTTGGGGAAGTTTCTAATCAAGAACACAAATTAAGAAATCTTGGTAAGGCGGGAAGGTCAAGATGGCTTGGTATAAGGCCAACGGTCCGCGGAACGGCGATGAACCCGGTTGACCATCCGCACGGTGGAGGAGAAGGCAGGCAAGGGAGAGGAACGAGGAGGGCTAAGTCAATGTGGGGTAAGCCAACAGGAAAAGGACAAAAAACCCGCAGAGCTAAAAAATATTCAAACAAACTTATTATTCAGAGAAGAAAGGTTGGTAAGAAGAAATAATTTGAAACTCTCTTTTTCAAGAGAGTTTTAAGTTACTTCATAATATTCAATTTCCAACATTTAGTTTCTAATGGAATTTTAAAAAATGTTTAAAATAAAAAAGTGTCCAGTTAACTGGACACTTTTTTGACATTGGAAACGGCGCAGGTCATTTAACCACGGAGGCGAATTACTAAATCTACGGAGGCCTTGCCTCCGTATGAAAGAACAAAAAAACATATCCCCACATCTTTTTTCCTCAACTCCCATTCCCTGATATAATAAAAATGCTCTTAACGAGCATTTTTATCCCTGTTTTTCTCGTCCTGTTAAATAATTTCGCCTTTGGCGAAATTCCTGCTTCGCCCGTATGGGCAAGACAGGATTTAACAGGGTAAACTTTTTCATCCCTTTTGTTTTTTAACAAACTCCACTTGGAAGCCGAGCTTCCAAGTAGAATAAATGAAAAATGCCTACAATGGCATTTTTCATCCATAATTTTCATGTTTTTTATTCCCAAACAACTTTTTCTAATAACACTTCTCTGATACAATTAAAAAGCAATCCAAATTGCTTTTTAATCCATAATACTTCTT
>JAHIHZ010000020.1 GCA_018899555.1 Patescibacteria group bacterium | reverse complement strand
TGAACTGTTTAGGGATACCAATCTTGATGGCGTTAGTGATGAGATTGTCGTATCGTTTGAGATTATGAGGTTGCTTGTTGTCGCCGTGTTTGTTATTGCAAGTGTCGTGCTTGTGGCATTTGTCGTTGTTGAATTTGTCGCCGTGAATGTTGTTGCGGTTAGAGATGAGAAAATACCTGTGATTATGTTTGCAAGCGTTGAGTAGAAATTCGTTGTTGTTGCGTTTGTGATTGTGGCATTTGTTCCTGAAAGATTTGGAAGTGTAACAAGTCCTGTTCCGAATGTCGTTGGTTGATTGTTTGTTGTGTTTATTGAAAGCGTTCCGTTTGAATCAATCGCGTAAGCGCCAGACGATAACAAAGACGAGCCCGTTGTCGTCGCATTTCCTCCTATTCCGATAGATGTTCCAAAAAATCCCGATTTCCATCTTAACCAATTCGCGCTATCACCTAAATCAAGAATGTTATCTGCTGTTGGAATTAGAGAAGAACCAATTCGCGAGTTGAAGTATGTAATATCGGTGGTTGTCGCGTTCCCGAGTGTTGTGTTGCCTGTAACGGAAAGGTCGCCGCCTATCACTTGACTTGTCGCTGTTATTATTCCCGTCGCGTTTATATTACCAACAACATCAAGAGCGTATTGCGGAGTTGTCGTTCCAATTCCGATTCTGTTGTTGAGAGAATCAATATACAAAGTGTTGCTATCAAAATTTACATCGCCAGCGAGCGTTGATGTAGCCGTCCCAGATACGGTTAGCTGACCCCCTATTGTTGCATTACCCGTAAGTGTGAGGACAGAACCATCAAGTGTGGTTCCTGAAAAAGTTGAGCCCGTTATTATTGAGTTTTTTAATGTTCCGCCTGTTATGGCCGGGGTTATTATATCTACATTGGTTAATTTGTCTATTTTGTTTGTTTGAGATACAACTTGATATATGCTCTGAACACTATTTGAAGTTCCTGAATAAACATCATAGATTTTTGCGCTTAACTTATTATCCAATTGCTGAATTCTGATTTCTAATTCTTCTTTTGAAATAGCCGTGCTTGATGTTATTTCGGTTATCCTTTCTATAATTTTTGTCGGCCCTTCAATTACAATTGTTTTCGGAGGTTGAGATTCTGGTTGTATTTGTGTTTGCTCTTTTTCTGTCTGCGCAGGTAGGTTATTATCTTCGGCTTCTTTAACTAATCGTGTATCTTCTCCTGTTTTGTTTTTCTTGAAGAAAGAATTTATTGATACATAAATTGCTTTTGCGATATCTTTCGCGGAAAATTTCGTATCCTGAATATTCGCCGACAAAATCGCGCTTGCCGTATTTACAGCAATTTTTTTCGTTTCGTTTTTTAGTAAATCTTTTGTGTAGGAAACCGAGTCGGTTAGTAAAACAATCACTCCGTCTTTATTTACTTTTCCAGCAATTTCTTCCCCGATTTCAAAAACATTACTTGCGAGAGATTTTAATTTTTCTTGCGCCGCCTCAACATATGGAGTTCGTGAAAAAACATACGGACCAAAAACTACAACTATCGCCAAACAAAGCGCTACAACTTTTTTGAAAATGGCATCGCTCACAAACGAGGCGGGTTTTTCAAAAGGAGAAATTATTTTTTCCTTTTTACTTGCAGGGAAAGATTTTTCTTTTTTCAAACTCGGTATAAGGGGAGAATCATCTTTAAAATAATTTGCCCATTCCGTTTTTATAAAATCCTTTTGGGGTTTTTCTTTTAGTGTTTCGTCAATTGCCTGCGCGGACAGGTCCTGTTCAAAATCTCCCTTTTGCAAAATCATCTTGCCAGATTTTTTTGCATATTCTAAAATTTCAATTTCTTCAACAAACTTGGTTTTTCCAATCAATGAGGACTTTATCGCGCCACCGCGAGAAAGTTGTCCTATATAATCGCTTGCGTATCCCGTGAGTTCGGATGCTCTTTTTGTTGAGATATATTTTTTATCTTCAATAAGAATTCCACCACTATCGCCATAATTTAAAATATCCTTTTCATCAACATATCTTGTATGCCCTATCATCATCGTTTTTATTTTTCCAGCGCGAGAAAGTTGCTCAACATAGTCGCTGGTGTAGCCGGTGAGTTCAGACGCAGATTTAGTAGTAATATATTTTCTTCCTTTTATAAAAATTTCATCTTTCATTTTCAATAATTTTTATTACTTATATTTTACATTTAAAAAGGCCAAAGTGTTAATAAAACTGTGGATAAATCTCGTCTAAACAAGAATGGAAAGAGACGAGATGTTTTTTGTTTGAGCCCAAATTTCAAAAATACGAACGAGAAAAAGACGAGATGTGTAAGAAACCCCAAAAACTCTACCTTTTTGTACCAAAAAGGGGCAAAAATTTGGTGGTTTTTTTAATTGAAGTCAGACTTCACGGGTGAAGTCTGACTTCAATGAGAGATAGAAGTTGTTTTTAGATTAAAGGGAGTAAAAATTAAATAAAAACATCATAAATACAATAGTAGATATTTATTGTTATTTTTATACTTCTTTTTAACAAAAATTCTCATTTGAGAGGCCTTGCCTCTGCTGGGTTCACTTGGAAGCCGAGCTTCCAAGTGAACCCCTAAAAAAAAGAAATGCAGGCGCTAAATCATACGGAAAATTTGAGTTGAGAAACGGTTGTTATAACTCGTAAGTTTTTATGTAAATCTAAATTTCAAAGCTCCCCAACTTGGGTGCTCCGCACCCAAGTTGGGGAAAAAGTAGTTAGGAGGAGTATATTAGGAGATAATAAAGAAAATTTTTACCTGTGAAGTCAGACTTCACGGGTTCATTGAAGTCAGACTTCAATGTGGAATTTTAAATCAATTTAAAAACGCTAAGTGAGTATAAAATAGAAAGTGAGGAATTTTGGTCTGTGAAACATTAAAAAGATATTTGAACGAGATGATTTTAAAGCATATTCTAAAATAAGGATTTCTCGTTTATCTCGTGAAAAAATCTTTTTATTGTTTCACAGAGTAATTGACCAAAAAAACACTTGGAAGCCGAGCTTCCAAGTAGATTGGGCACAAAAACATTTTCTAGAGGTTTTAAATTGAATTCAAAATTGATATAAAAATCTCCTTTAAAACTTTTGGATTGGCAGAACCCTTGCTTTTTTTCATTCCCTCTCCTATCAAGTATTGTATAGATAACTCTTTCCCCTTTTTATAGTCCCTAACAACATCGGGATTATCTTTAATTATTTTCTTGACAATACTCTCCATTTCTTTTTTATTACTAATTTGAAGCAAATTGCTTTCTTTCGCTATTTCTTCTGGACTTCCTCCTTGTTTATACATAACAAATAAAATATTTTTTGCGCCTCTTGAAGATAACACATTTGCGCTAATCATTTTGATAAGTTTTGATAAATACTTCGCTTCTATTTTCCCCACCGCATCATCACTCCCTTTTGAAAAACCAACAATATCAGATGTAACATAATTTGAAGTTAGCTTAATTAAATTTTTATTATCATTAAAAAATTTAATTGTTTCCTCAAAAAGATTTCTTAGTCCTTTGTCTGTTATATAACTCTCAATGTCTTCATCTTTGATTCCGTATTCCCTCTTGTATCTCTCTCTGGTTTTTTCTGGTAATTCTGGAATTTCTTTTAATAAATTTTCTTTTTTAAATTCTTTTATTTCATTTAGTTTGAGTTTTGGCAAATCTGGTTCTGGAAAATAACGATAGTCGTGAGAAAATTCTTTTTCTCTCTGAGAAAAAGTCATCTGCTTATTTTCATCCCACCCCCTTGTTTCATGCTTGACACCCTCTCCCCTTTCTAAAACTTCTGTCTGTCTTTTTATCTCAAAATCAATTGCAAGACCAACTGATTTAAACGAATTCAAATTTTTTACTTCTACCTTCGTCCCTAAAACAGATTCACGCGGATTAACATGCAGATTCTCGCGGATGTCATTTAAAACAGATTCCTTATGTCCACTTCCAAGTTGATTACAAATTGAAAATACAATCCCTCTAATTTTATAAGTTAAGTCTTCATATAATAAATTTCTATCTTTATCGGCGTTTATCTGCGTGCCATCTGCACTCATCTGCGATTTCGGTGCAACCGAAATGTTGGCCTCAACGCGCATTTGTCCTTTTTCCATATCTGCATCGCTCACATTTAAATATCTCAAAATCAACTGAAGCTCTTTTGCAAATTTTACGGCTGTCTCTCCATCTTCAATTACTGGTTCAGTAACAAGCTCCATCAGTGGTACTCCAGCTCTATTGTAATCAACTAAACTAAAATCCCTCTTGCCACCTGCCTGCGCAGGCGGGTGAATCAATTTTGCAGTATCTTCTTCAAGATGTATTCTTGTAATTTTAACACCAACCAATTCCCCTCCAGAAACGAGAGGATGTTTGTATTGACTTATTTGGTAACCCTTAGGAATGTCAGGATAAAAATAATTCTTTCTATCAAATTCCGAAAAATCAGCAATTTTACCATTAAGGGCTATCCCAACCTTTAAAACACTCTTTATTGCTTCTTTATTTATTACAGGCAATGTCCCCGGATGCGCCATGCACACAGGACATATATTCACATTTGGGCTTTTTTCTTCAGGGTCATTCTTGGAGTTACAGAACATTTTTGTTTCTGTCTTTAATTCTGCGTGAATTTCAAGCCCTATTGTTGGTTTGTATGTTTTCTTCATTGAGAGATTTAATTAATACAATTATAGCTCAATTTAAAAAAAATAATCTACTTTTGCCCTTCCCCACACCAAGGACAATACCATTTTTTCTTGTTTTTCGGTATTGAACTCACAGACCACCATTTTTGGCATTTTACACACCTAAAATGGTAAATTATTTCTTTTGAAATGTTGTTTTTTGGCTTATCATTTTTGTCCATTATTTCGATATTTTGATATTTCGATATTTTATTCCCCATAAAACTTTTTATACAATTCGGGAGATGATTTTCTTGTTATTTCTTTGAGCGGATCCTCTTTTTGTATATGTTTAAATTGTATTCCCTTTTTGCTTCCCCCTTTTATTTTATATGAAAAACTTTGTATCAAGCGAGAACATTCATCGGTTAAGGACATCCCCTTTTCAAATTCACTTTCATTGATATAGTGCCTGTCAAAAGAAATAAAAAGCTGACTTCTTACTTCCCCAACTTCGCCCTTTGCAATAAACAAAGCATCTACAAATTCATTACGGGTTCCTCTATCAAAACCCTCTGCTATATTTGACATTGGAGAAATTGAAGCGCGGCGAATTTGTCTTTTTAAATCAAAATCTTTAAAATCTTTTTTATCTGTTATATCAAAAATAAAATTCGCTAGATCTCTTGCTTTTTTCCAACAAATCAAATCTTCAAATTTTTGTATTGTTGTCATAAATAATATTTAGATATTTTAAAATTTCGATATTTCGATATTTTATTTCTCATGATAGTACTTGTACTTCTTGACTTTATCATACGGCCTTGGTAGGATTGAATCAATGGTGAAGGGAAAGACCTGCCCCCAGCTTCATCTTGGGATTCCAAGATGTGAAATATTCATAACATTAGGTTGCCGTCATAATCGCGATATGACGGCTTCTTTATTTACCGTGACATTTCTTATATTTTTTACCGTTTCCACACGGGCAGGGGTCGTTGCGCCCTATTTTTTGACCACCAGCCCCCCTATTTTTATTTTCTTGGACAATATTGCCTTTATTAGTATCTCCTATTATTTTTGCACTTTCATGCACTTCATTAAGCTGTTTTTCTCCTTCATTTAATTTTATTCCTTCTCCTATTCTTGGTATGAGTTGAAATATCTGCTCATTAATGCCAAGTTCCATTTGTTTAAACATATTGAGCCCCTCTTTTTTATATTCTACAAGTGGGTCTCTTTGACCATATGCCCTCAAATTAACACTGGAACGCATATAATCCATCATTTCCAAATGTTCAACCCAAAACATATCCATAGTTTGTAATATAATCTGTCTTACATTTTCAAAAAAAGTTTCTTCATCAAGTTGGGACAATCTCTCGTCAAGTATTTTTTTAAATTTTATTATGTCATCAGCTCTTTCTTCTAAAAATTCTCTCAAAAAAATATTATCAGAAAATAATATTTTTCTTCTTCTTTCATATATCGTCCTTCTTTGATGATTTAACACATCATCAAACTCAAGAATGTGCCTTCTTGAATCAAAATGAAAACCCTCTATTTTTGTCTGCGCGGATTCAAGAGCTTTTGATATCATCTTATTTTCAATTGGCTGGTCTTCTGGGATACCAAATCTATTCATCATTTTTTTGATTGAATCCGACGCGAAAACTCTCATTAAATCATCTTCTAATGAAACAAAGAATTGCGTTTCCCCGGGGTCTCCCTGTCTTCCAGAACGCCCCCTTAACTGATTATCAATTCTCCTTGCTTCATGCCTTTCCGTGCCCAACACAAAAAGACCCCCCAGTTTTTTCACTTCATTATATTCTTCTTCTGTTGCAGATTGCCCGCCAAGTTTTATATCAACCCCTCTACCTGCCATATTTGTGGCAATGGTAACAAATCCCTTTTTCCCGGCCTCTGCTATTATTTCCCCTTCTCTCTCATGGTTTTTTGCGTTTAATATATTATGTTTAACACCCTGCATTGAAAGGTATTCGGATAAAAGTTCATTTTTTTCTATTGATACTGTGCCTATCAAAACCGGTTGCCCCCTATCGTTCAGCTCCTTTATCTTTTTTGAAATTGCTTTAAATTTTCCTTGTTCTGTTTGAAATATAAAATCACCACGGTCTTCTCTTTTCATCTCCCTGTTAGTTGGGATAACAATTGTGTCCAAACCATAAACTTTTCTAAATTCTTCCGCGGATGTAATTGCTGTTCCTGTCATACCAGATAGCTTTTTGTACAATCTAAAATAATTCTGGAATGTTATTGACGCAAATGTTCTAGATTCTTTCTGGACAAAAACATTTTCCTTCGCCTCTATTGCCTGATGTATGCCCTCTGAATATCTTCTCCCTGGTAAAATTCTCCCCGTAAAAGAATCCACAATTAAAATCTGCCCATCACGAACAACATAATCTTTATCTTTTGAAAAAAGCGCTTTTGCGCGAATTGCCGTTTCAAGGTGATGAACATATTTTATGCCCATTTCTGTATAAATATTTTCAACTCCAAGAAGTTTTTCCGCTCTTTCAATCCCTGCATCAGTTAGTGTTGTCGCTTTTAATTTTTCATCAACTTCATAATCTTCATCCTTTTTCATTTTGTTAGCAATGTCTGCAAATTTTCTATATAAATCTTCCGACTCGGTTGTTGCGGCAGAAATAATTAGGGGGGTTCTGGCTTCATCTATAAGTATAGAATCAATTTCATCCACTATCGCATAATTAAATTCCCTTTGTCTTGTTTCACTTTTTTTGTATGCAATATTATCTCTTAAATAATCAAAACCAAATTCATTATTTGTTCCATATGTTATGTCGGCCTCGTATGCTTCTCTCCTTGTACATGGTCTTAAAAAATCATGGACAATCTTAAAATAACCAAATTCGTCTCGTTCCTTGTCGTCTTCTTGCTTTTCATATTTTGGGTCATACAAATATGACGCATCGCCGTTTATAACACCAACGGATAATCCTAAAAAAGAATATATCTGCCCCATCCAAACCGCATCTCTTCTGGCAAGATAATCATTGACTGTAACAATATGAATGCCTTTTTCTGTGAGCGCATTTAAATAAGCCGGCAAAGTTGCGGCAAGAGTTTTTCCTTCTCCGGTTTTCATCTCAACAATATTGCCGTTGTGTAAGACAACCCCCCCCATCAACTGAACATCAAAATGTCTTTGTTTGAGAGTTCTTTTTGAAACCTCCCTAACAACCGCAAATGCCTCCGGTAAAATATTGTCTAAACTTTCGTCATTTTTAATTTTATTTTTAAAATATAGTGTCTTCTCACTTAATTTTTCATCCGACAAAGAAGACATCTCTTTCTCAAAAGAATTTATTTCCTTTACGATAACCCCCATTCCATCTAGGGTTTTCGTATTATTGTCTTTAAATATTTTGTTTATTAGGTTAATCACCGTCTATTTCGTATAATTAGTAGTAGTAGAGTAGATTTTAACATAAAATCCCAATATCTCCACAAAAATAACCGCTTAAATCTTGAAGATTTTAGCGGTTATTTTTTATGCTGATACTATTTTTATCTTTTCTTTGCTGGTTTTTTTGTTGCTTTTCTTTTTGGTGCTTTTTTTGCAACTTTTTTCTTTTTCATTTTTATTTCTTCGCCCACACCGATTGGCGAGTAGCGAGTTTAATTGGTACGACGTCCGACCTTCTATAAAAATTTTTCTAAATTTTTTCAATAATGTTCTACGCCGTAACTGTAATGTAGTTTAATTATCTTATATTAAAGAAATAAAAACAAGAAATTTTTTAAAAATTTGTGGATAACCTCGTTAGAAGTCGCGGGTGTCATACACCCTACTTCTAACGGAGCAAGCAAAAAATTTAAAATTAAAAAAATATTCTTCAAAAATATTTAACAGGGCAAGCAAAAAATTTAAAATTAAAAAAAATCACTAAATTCAAATGCTCTATAATGAGCATTTGAATCCATAATGTTTTGTATTTTAAAAATCATAAAAGCATAAAACCATTTTCTTATTCGCGCGAATAAGAAAATGGTCTTAAAAAAACAAAAAAAATTACGGATTCAACCATTCAATTGAATTAGAGAATATGAATTTACAAAGAAAAAAATAAAAAAATTTAAAACCACAACATTTAAAAACAAAAGTGTCGTTGTATTTTTGTTATGACAAAAATACAACGACACTTTAAAATATTACTTGCCCCGTGAAATTTGAAAACTATTTCACTGGGGTGGATTAAAAAGCTCATTCAGAGCTCAACAAAAAAATATTATGGATTAAAATCTGGCAGGTCTCTTCAAAAGTTTCTAAAATTAAAAAATCACAACACCCAAATGCTGTGATTTTTTATCTGCGTTAATCTGCGGTTTGTTATCTGCGTTTATCTGCGATTTTCCGTTTAATTAAGGCCAGCGGGTGCGAGCTCCAAGTTAAAGTTCTATGTGAGTGCAGCCGCTGGCCGTAGTTAAAAACAAAATATTACTCTTCTATTTAATTATATTAATATATATATATAAATTGCAACAAAAAATCACTTTTTATTGATGCATGCCTTTATAAATCCTGTAAATAAAGGATGCGGCAAAAGTGGTTGGGCTTTAAATTCTGGATGAAATTGTGTAGCAACGAAAAATGGATGGTCTTTTGATGAAAGTTCCATTATCTCCATTAATCTACCGTTTGGCGATTTACCAGAAAAGATTATTCCCCCTTCTTCTAGTTTTTGAATATATTCGGGATTAATTTCATAACGATGACGATGTCTCTCATTTACTTTATCCACACCATATATCTTTCTCACAATAGTCCCCTCTTTTAAAATGGCTGGGTATGAACCTAAGCGCATGGTTCCTCCGTAATCATTTTTCTCAAGTTTCTTTTTTTGTTCAGGCATTATATCAATAACTGGGTCTGCAGTGTTCGGGTCAATTTCAACTGTGTTCGCATTTTTTATTTCTAGAACATTTCGCGCATATTCAACCACAGCAAGCTGCATACCATAACACAAACCTAAAAATGGAATCCCATTCTCACGAGCATACTTTATTATGTTCATTTTCCCACCGACTCCAGATTCACCAAAACCACCCGGAACTATTATTCCATCAAACTTTTTTAAAGAACTCGGTTTTCTTGTAGCCCTATCAAAATCTTTTGAATTAAGCCAAGTGAGAACGGGCCTGATGCCTAAATTGTATGAAGAAAATTTTATCGCCTCAATAACAGAAATGTAAGAATCCGAAAGAATAAAATTACCTGTACCAAAATATTTACCAGCTATTGCTATGTTTAATTTTTTCTTTGCATTTTTACTTTTTAGTACAAAATTTTTCCATTCTTTTAAGTCAATTCCATTTAGGGCCTTCAAACCCAGTGATTTTAGTAATTTACTTCCCAGTTTGTCTAATTCAAAATTAATCGGCACATCATATATACTTTCTATATCTGGCGCAGAAATTATATTTTTTTCTGGAATATTACAAGATGTTGCTAATTTTTCTTTTCTTTTTTTATCAAGTTTTACACTGCTTCTCGCAATTATAAAATCCGCTTGAACTCCGTAGGAATTAAGAGTTTGTGAAGCAATTCTTGTTGGCCTAGTTTTCATTTCCCCCACCTTGGCTGGTACGGGTAAATGACTAACTAAAATAAACAAAACATTTTTAGGATTTTTTAATTTTAATATCCTGCCAGCTTCTATAAACATTGTGTTTTGATAATCTCCTATAGTCCCACCGACTTCTATTATAGATATATCCGAACGGTCTTCTTGTTCTGAAAGTTTTATTCTTCTCACTATTTCATTTACTATATCAGGGATTGCTTCCACACATTTTCCTTTATATCCCAAATTTCTCTCTTTTTCTATCACATATTTATAGACCATCCCACTGGTTATATAATCATCGTTTGTAGATGTTATTCCTGTAAATCTTTCGTAATTACCCATGTCCTGGTCTGATTCAAGTCCTGAGTCCAAAACAAAAACTTCACCATGCTCCGTTGGATTCATAGTGCCGGCATCAACATTTAGATATGGATCAATTTTTATAAGATTGATTCTAAAACCACTTGCCTGGAGAATTTTCCCTATTGAAGAGGTCGCTATTCCCTTGCCTATCCCAGACATTACACCTCCTAAAACAAAAATGTACTTGTGGTTATTTTTTTTGGTCATTATTTATTAATAACAAAAAATATTATGGATTCAAATGCTCAAAATAGGATTAAATCTGACATGGCTCTTTTAAAACCTCCCCCAGAGGTTTTAAAAGAGCCAAACACAAAAAAATATTATGGATTCAAAATTAACTAAAACATTGTGGATTCAAATGGTCCCCCAGACCATTTGAATTCCCAGAGGTTTTGAATTTAAATTTTTAAATATTTTTTAACTGCAAGATAGCTTGATACCCCGCCCAAAAAAACACCGGACAAAATAAGAACAACAAAAATTTGCGCAAAATTATTTACATAATAATTAAAGATGTTTGCCCCTCCAAAAAAATCCTCTGTGAGCGGTGCCATCCATATTGTAACGGGATAAAATAGAGCCAGAGCAATTAATGCAGATGATACTCCATACATTATTCCTTCAATAACAAACGGGCCTCTCACATAAAAGTTACCAGCTCCAACAAGTTTCATAACAGAAATTTCTTCTCTTGATGTATAAATCGCGAGACGTATTGTATTAAAAATAATTAATATTGAAATAATCATAAATACAATAATCACACCGAAACTTAATTTATCTATAGATAAAATAATATTTGAAAGTTTTTCTATCGCAATTTTATTCTGAAAAAAATTTACCTTATCAACAATAGAAACCCCGCCCGAAGATGTTTGATAGTTTTCAAGAAAAGTCGCTATACTTTCATACTGAGAGGTTTCTTTAGCCCTAATGTTAAAATGGGCGCCGAGAGGGTTGTCGTCTAATTCTTGGAGCGCTTGCAAAATAAGCTGGTCATTTTCGTGTCTCTTCTTAAATTCTTCTATGGCCTGTTCCCTAGAAACATATTCAACGGAGCTCACCTCTGATAATTGTTCCAAAGAAGATTTTAGTGAAATTATATCTTCTTCTGGCGCCGTGGTTACAAAATAGACATTTATGTCTACTTTATTTTTTATTTGGTTTAGAGAAGAATCAAGAATCGCCCCAAGAAAAATTAAGGAGCCCATTATAAAAAGCGTTACTGTCATAATCAAAATTGAAGCAAGGGTAACAAACCCATTTCTCCAAAAATTTATAAAGCCGTACTTTACTATTCTTTTTGTATTCATCCAGAACATAAAAAATTTAAAATTAAAAAATCAAAATTAAAAATGACAATGTAAAATTCAAAGTGAAACTATTTTAAAATTTACCAATTTTTACATTTTCAACTGTCATTTTACCCGCCTGCCATCGCCTAATGCACAATTGTATGGTTATATAAATAATATTGACAATATGCCACATTATATAGATTACAAACATTATCGCTCTGGCATTGGCGGGCAGGCATTTTGAGATTTACATTTTGCACTTATATTATATATTTCCCGTTTTCGTTGTCTCTTATTATTTTACCATTTTCCATAGTAACAACCCTACTATTTAGTGAATCTATAACGCCCTTATTGTGGGTAGTCAATATAACAGTGGTTCCTATATTATTTATTTTCTTCAAAATTTGGGCAATTTCGTATGTATTTATTGGGTCAAGATTCCCAGTTGGTTCGTCAGCTATTAAAACTTCTGGTTGATTAACAATGGCACGGGCAATTGCTAATCTTTGTTTTTCTCCCCCGGAAAGCTCGTTTGGAAAATTCCATATCTTATTCCCCAAATCAACTAAATCAAGGACATAAGGAACATCCAATTCTATTTCTCTATCTTCTCTGCCGCACGCCTCCATCGCAAAAGCAACATTTTCGTAAGCTGTTTTGCTCGGGATTAAACGAAAGTCCTGAAAAACTGTTCCTATTTTTCTTCTATAATATGTTATGTTTTTTCTATTTAAAGAATGAACATCGGTTGTATTAAAATATACTTTTCCATCTGTTGGTTTTTCTTCGGCTAAAAGCATTTTCAATAATGTTGTCTTCCCAGCGCCTGAATGCCCAACAATTGAAACAAATTCATTCTTGCCAATACTCAAAGTTACGCCATCAAGAGCAATGGCGTTTTCCATATACATTTTTTTAACATTATCAAAATGTATTATATTTCCATTCTTTTTTGGATTTTCTGTCATTAAATTATTATTTGTAGTTTGTTTTAATAAAAAAGTTCTAAAAAAATGCAAAATTGAAAAATCAAAATTAAAAATGACAATGTAAAATGTTAAAATCGTTGTGTAAATTTTCTTTCAGAAAATTTACAATTAACAGTTTGTTCGCCTTTGGCGAACTCCACAACTTTGCCCGCCTGCCACCGCCTAATGCACAATTGTATGGTTATATAAATAATATTGACAATATGTCACATTGTATAGATTACAAACATTATCGCTCTGGCATTGGCGGGCAGGCACTTTGATTTTTACATTTTCAACTTTTATATCCCTTTCTCCGCCTCTATAAATTTATCTATGCCCCCATTCAACACACTTTCTGTATCCCTTACCTCAACATCTGTCCTGTGATCTTTAACCAGTTTGTATGGGTGTAAAACATAGGACCTTATTTGGCTTCCCCATTCATTTTCTGTGGTTTTGTTCACAGAAAGTCCTTGTTCTTTTTTCTTTCTTTCTTCCTCTGTAAAATGATACAATTTTCCAGCCAAAATTTCCAGTGCTTTTTGTTTATTTTGTTCTTGTAATCTTTCTGAATCAACATGCGCAGATATTTTTGTTGGAATATGCGTTATACGAACAGCTGTTTCTCGTTTATTTACATTTTGTCCACCGGGTCCGCTTGATTTTGAAAAACTAATCTCCAAATCTTTGTCCTTTATGTCAATATCTGATATCTTTGGGATTTTGGGAATTACTTCAACCATAGAAAAAGAAGTGTGTCTTTTTTGGTTTGCGTTAAACGGAGAAATCCTGACTAAACGATGAACTCCTGATTCGTTTTTCAAGGTCCCGTAAGTATTTTTGCCTTGAATTTCAAATGTTATGTTTCTATAACCACCATGGTCATTTTCATTTTTATTTATTATTTTAGTTCCCCATCCTTTTTTTTGAGAAAATTTTAAATACATCTCAAGAAGCATTCTTGAGAAATCCTCCGAATCATCGCCACCGGCTCCTGAAAAAATTGTTACCACAGCATTACCCTTGTCATATTTTCCTACTCCTTCTTTTTGTTCTTTTAGCTCTCCCAATCTTTTTATTTTATCCTGTGCGCTTTGTTTATCATTCCAAAAATCAGCCTGAAACATTTCTGTTTCTATTTTTTCTATTTCTTCGTTTAGTTTCTTTTTGTCTTGTTCTGTCATTATTTTATTTCTAAAACAGAATTTAAAGCTGAATCTAATTTATCTACATTATCAGCTGGTGAAAAATGTCCCATATTATGTTCAACAATAATTTTTGCGTCTAATTCTTTTTCAAATAAATCTTTTTGCGAAAGCGGGACAAAATAATCGTCATCAGAAAAAATTGCTGTTATATTTTTTGTTTTAGATTTTATTTTTTTAAAATCAATTGGTGTTTCCATCCAAGGTCTGGCTATTTCTATAACTTCTTCTCCTTCCTCTTTTATTGTTTCTTCATCCAGTTCCATCCACGGCGCAATAAGAAGTATTCCTGAAATTTTTATTTTTTCTGGAGTCTGCTCTATATATCTCAATACTCCCTGACACCCAACACTATGGCCAATAAAAATATTGTTATCGTTTGTATTTACAACTTCATTTAATTTTTTTATCCACGCGTTTATTTCGGGCTCTCCAGGATTTGGCATTTCAGGTGCAAGAACATTATAGTTTCTACTTTCCAATTCTTTTTTTAACCAATTTAACATTGGCTCTTTGGGATTCCCATCCCATCCGTGAATTATATATACATTTTTCATAATTATTTTTTAATTATTAATTCTGGAGCCGAAGGCGAGAATCGAACTCGCGTTCCTACTTTACGAAAGTAGTGTTCTACCACTGAACTATTTCGGCTTATTTTTAGATAATAACTTACCTTCTTTTGCTCTCTTGCTTAAAGATCTATTTTTTCTACCATTACCTCTATTAGAACCAGAATATGTTGGAGTTAGAGAATCACAGTTAGGACAAATAAGCCTCAAATTATTTTCAACATTATTACGCCAATTACCATCAATATGATCAGCAACTAACGGAACTAATCCGGTCTTTTTATTGATTTTTGACCAACCACATAAACAGCATTTATTGTTATACTTTTCGCGTAAATAAATTTTTATAGAAGTAGAAACAATACCTAAACTTTGCAATCCACTTACCTTCCCTTCTTTCCATTTTTTTAAATAAAAATCACGCTGATATTTATTTTGGCATTTATTGCTGCAATATTTATATCCTGCACGTGCTGTTTCTTTACCACAAGCTAAACATTTTCTATTAGGTTTTTTTAGATTTGACATAAATTAATTATACTAAATTCGCAGACCGGTATCAATATTATAAATGGTTGTAATTAAAACAAATTTTGTGTTTCTTTTTGAGCCGTTAATTGGATTTGCACCAATGACCTCATTCTTACCAAGAATGTGCTCTACTACCTGAGCTACTCTGGCGGCTAGAGCCGTTGAGCAGGATTGAACTGCTGACCTTCGTCTTACCAAGACGATGCTCTACCAACTGAGCTACAACGGCATATTTTAGACAAATAATACCATATTTTTTAAATTTTTTTGAGGGTTTTAAAAACAAAAAAGACCAACACAAAGTTGGTCTTTTTCTGACTTGGCGCAGTCGACGGGACTTCAGCAACTCTAATTCCCCGCCCAAGGCGGGTCATAAGAGTTTCCTGCCCGGAGTTTAATTATTTTGCTTCGCAAAATATAATTAAACTCTTCAAGTCCCGACGCTCATACTGAGCTTCAGTAATACAAAAACAAATCAGCAAAAGCTGATTGTCTTTTATTATGCGCAGTCGACGGGACTTGAACCCGCAACCTCCCGCGTGACAGGCGGGTGCTCTAACCAGTTGAGCTACGACTGCATATTCAAAAATTGCCTAAATCTAACACGAAAGCAAATAAATTTGCTTTTTCCCCTCCTGTGTCGGGGGTGGGATTGTCGCTATGCTCCCCCGTGATTTTTTGTCTCGCATGCTCAACATAAAAAATCATTCGAACCCACACGAAAGCAAATAAATTTGCTTTCTCCCCTCCATTTGTGTCGGGGGTGGGATTCGAACCCACGATCTAGCGCGTATGAGACGCTCGCTTTGAACCAACTGAGCTACCCCGACATAATTTGTATTCAATTAGAATAATACATTTTTACTTTATTTTCAATGATTTATTTTATTAAAATGATTAATAAAGTTTTATATTAAATTATATTTAAGACAGATTTTAAAATCCAGAATAGCAGAATGAAGTTTTTTATTAATTTAAAAATGTTGGTTGTTTTTATTTTTAATGAAAATGTAAACTCGCACACACATCAGACCATTTATTGAAAGCAGTAGTGGTGTTGGGAATGCCATTACATTTTCTTATTTGATATGCGTAGTCCCAATTCTGGGATTTTATTTTTCAAAGTGGCTGTTTTTTCAACAATCACTTTTTTTATTTTTATTCCACCATTGAACCGTTCGTACGAACCGCCCGACAATAAAATAAAGAATAAAATAAAGATTCGCCTGCCTGCGGCAGGCAGGCGACCCCGTCTCCCTAGCACCACTTTTATTTCTGAATTTAGAAATATTATAAACCTAAGAAAATTTTCTAAAGTTTAGTAATAAAACAAAAATCAGTTATAAAAGTGGTGCTGGGTCCGACCTGCAATTCCGAACACGAGTAAAACAGTTTGCTTGCCCCCACACCAAAAATTTTGGTGTGGGGGCTTTCTTCCCAACGCAAAACTTAAAACAAAAATACACCCGAATGGGTGTATTTTTGTTTAGTTGTTGCGGGGATCGGAATTGCACCGATGTCTCCGGGTTATGAGCCCGACGAGATACTACTTCTCCACCCCGCGGTGTTAGAAATTAACGATAAAAATATTAGCACAAAAATCACATTTATTCAAATAAATGTATAAGTCCACCCATTTTTGCACTCTAGGGGTAAATTAATTTTATAATGATTTGATTGTAGCATAGCTTGGAGCGGAGAGTATTTGTTTTTGAAAGCGTGGTGTACTCTCTTTTCATTGTAAAAGAGCAAATAATC